>QZKE01000035.1 GCA_003598015.1 Actinomycetota bacterium
GGCAAGAGGGAGGACATCCAGGAGATATACCGTCTGGCCAATCGCTTTGATTTCAAGGTTATTCCCACCGGCAGCCATCTGTTCATGTCTTGTGAGCCGACGATACCGATCTATGACTATCTGACCATAGACCCCAAGAGAATGGACCGCATATGGATAGATGAGGAAAACATGTATGCGGTGGTAGAACCCTATACCACCTGGGCCCGCTTGCAGGTGGAAGCGATGAAGCGTGGCCTGACCTGCTATATCCCTACAGCAGGCGCTCAGACCTCGGTCGTGGCCAATCTGACCTTTCAGGGTTACCACATGGCCGCGCACCGGCTCGGTGCAGGATATCGCTCGATGCTAGCCATGGAGTGGGTGTTGCCGAACGGCGAGATCATGAACATAGGATCCGCCTCATCTCCAGGTGGCGAGTATTTCTGGGGTGAGGGTCCGGGGGCGGACCTGAGAGGCATGGTAAAGGGTGTCTGGGGGTTTTTCGGAGGCCTTGGCATGTGCACCAAGGCGGGGATAAAACTCTTTCCCTGGCCCGGCCCTGACAAACTGCCCACAAAGGGAGACACCCCGGACAAAAGGGTCTTTCTTCCTGAAGATAAGTTCAAGATCTATGCCATCGGCTTCCCAACCCTGGATTCGGTGATAGACGCCATGTACGAGATAGGCCGCTCTGAGATAGGCACGGTATGCGTATATATGGAAAAAGGGTGGCTTGCTATGGAGACTTGCCTTTCCCAGGAGCATTTCTTCAGCATGGTTGAGGCCGAGGGTTACCAGGAATCCGTAGAAAACATGTTGGTGGTGATGCTTGCGGCCTATACCTCGAAAAAGCAGCTCGAGTACGAGGATGATGTGCTGAGAACGATCATGGATGATTACGGCGGAAAGCTTCTCCCCGATGAAGTCCAGGAAGGTATGGCCCAGGTGCTGGTTCCCGATCTTATGATCAGGCCCAACGTTGTCTTTCGGGGCTTTCGCGTTGCCGGGTCCTTTTTTGATGTCAAGGGAGCGCATGATTCTATAGATCATGGGGCTGTAGCTCACAAGACAACCCTTCCCTTCATCAAAGATTTCGTAAAGGACAAATCACCTCCTTTCGTGGATGACGAGGGTGGCCACCATTACATATGCTCCTACGACTTCGGTCATTCGGGTTTCTTTGAGATGCCGTTTATCTATGAGCCTGACGCTGATTATAAGAACCTAAAGACCCTGCTCAAGGGTCTAACGGCTAGGGCATACCTGCACGACGCAAGGCACAAAACCTATCCTGGCGGATTTGTCGTAAGCGTAGGGGCGGATATCATGGGGCCATTTATGGGGGGATTTCAAAAAATAATAAGGAAGGTAAAGGCCACTTTCGACCCCAATTATGTGTCAAACCCGGGATGGCCCGTGCTTATGTGGTCCAGGCTTTCGAAAGATGGCATCAAATATGCCATGAATTCGTATAGAGATAAAAGAAGTCCGGGAGGACCAGAGCGGTAGGAGTGGATGCAGCGGGAGAGGTGGCGCAGGAATGCGCTGAGATAGTTACGAATAGACTGGGACCGGTAAGATAAGACAGCATGCACTCCAATGATCGATGGCGTTAGCAGTTCTTTTAAAGATGATAATGAGGACAACAGTACGGCACGGTATAAGGGGTATCCAGTGGGCAAATCCAGCGCAGGCAATGCTGCATATCCTCACCTGATGCTCCTGAGGGATAAAAACCCCCTCAGCCGGTCAAGTCCCAAACAGTATTAGGAGGTAAAAAATGATGGAAAAAAGGGTCATCATTATTGGCACCGGTATCGGTGGTGTCGGACTCGCGGCATTGCTGGCAAAAGACGGCGCGAAACCCGTCGTGTTTGAGCGGAATAACTTCGTGGGAGGAAAAGCTGGGAGTATTGAGCATAAAGAGTGCCTGGTAGAAGTAGGCATCCATATTTCGCCAAGAGGTGAAAAAGGGCCCCTGGCCCAACTCGCTAAAAAGACTGATGCCGATGTTAAGTTCATGAACAAGAGTCCAATGTTCAAACTGATCTATGGCGAGAATGAGGGCATGATCTATCAGAACATGATGAATCCTGTTTCTTTGTATAACATGTTCCGAACAATCAGCCCATCTATTAAAGCTTTACCCGGCATCCTGCGTTTCATGATGCTGGCTTACCGTATTAAGACCAAAGAAGATGCAGCAAAGTATTACCATATTCCAGCAAAATCCGTTATTGACAAATATACGAGCGACCCTGACATACATGCGTTTTTAAATTTCTGCTGTGTTATGATGTTCTGTATTTCAACAGAAGAAGCCTCTGCCGGTGATTGGCTACTCGCTTTCAACAATTGGATTACCAGTGGAGGAACTGCATATCCTAAAGGTGGCTTTGGCGCCATTCCAAATACCTACATGAAGGTCTGTGAGGATGCAGGTGGAGAGCTGCATCTCAATGAAGAAGTGAACAGGATTATAACCGAGGAAGGGACTGTTAAAGGCGTGGAAACCGATAAAGGTTTCTATCCTGCTGAGATCGTTATCAGCAATGCGGGCGTGGTGAAAACCCTGGATATGACCGGTGATCAGCACTTTCCTGACTCCTATGTCGAAAAGGCAAGAAATTCGATAGATTCGACTGGCGGAGCCACGGTGATATTTGCTCTTGATGCACCTTTGGCCAAGACACCCTTAAATGTTTATATTCCCAAACGATACGATTGGGCAGCTACAGTAAAAGGCTTGGAGCAAGGCCGGATACCAGATGATATTGCAGTGTTCATGATTTCACCGACTGTTGCGGAGCCGAGTGTTGCGCCAGAAGGGCTACATCTTTTGCTGGGAGCAGCAGGGACCGTACCAGCAGACATGTTGGATAAAGAGATGAATAGACAAGTGATGGATCTTATTGAAAGCAGGATGGAAAAACTATTTCCTGGATTAAAGGAACATACCGTATGGAAAGAACGACATGGCGTAGATTTCATGGCTGCAGTCGGTGGCCGTGGACGCGGGGAAGTAATTGGTATGGCTCAACGATATGATCAGGATGCTGATAAACGCTTTTCTCCAAGAACCCCGGTAAAAGGTCTCTATATAGTCGGCGCTGATACAGGCAGTTTCGGTATAGGGACAGAATTGGCAGCTCAAAGCGCTATGGAAACCCATGCTCTAATCCTAGAAGATACCGCCGCTGTTCATCATGCGGCCTCAGACACATGAGACCTTTGCACAGCTGAAGGATTAGTCATTGCGAGGTAGATCTCACAGAGTCGGTACTGTTGGCAGTCGGAGACGGCAAGAAGGAATCCGAAAAATGATTCAGGGGGCGACTATGGGATTATCAGAAAATGCGCTGCAGGCCCTTACCGAAGTATTAGGGGAAGAATATATATGCACCGATCCGGCCGTGACGCGTGCATATTCAAAAAACTTTACGTCTATAGGGATTAAACCCCCAGCCGGTGTTGCCCTTCCGGGCAAGATGGAGGATATCCAGGAGATATACCGTCTGGCCAATCGCTTTGATTTCAAGGTTATTCCCACCGGCACCCATATGTTTTTGGCTTGTGAGCCACAGGTACCGTTCTATGACTATCTGACAATAGACCCCAAGAGAATGGACCGCATATGGATAGATGAGGAAAACATGTATGCGGTAGTAGAACCTTATGCCACCTTTGGCCGCTTGCAGGTGGAAGCGATGAAGCGTGGCTTGACCTGCTATATCCCTTCAGGAGGTGCTCAGATCTCGATTGTGGCCAATCTGACCTTTCAGGGTTACCACATGGCCGCGCACCGGCTTGGTGCAGGGTCCCGCTCGATGCTCGCCATGGAGTGGGTGTTGCCAGACGGCGAGATCATGAACATAGGATCCTCCTCATCTCCAGGTGGTGAATATTTCTGGGGTGAAGGTCCGGGGGCGGACCTGAGGGGCATGATAAAGGGACTCTGGGGGTTTTGTGGAGGTATTGGCATGTGCACCAAGGCAGGGATAAAACTCTTTCCCTGGCCCGGCCCTGACAAACTGCCCACAAGGGGAGACACCCCGGACAAGAGGGTCTTTCTTCCTGAAGATAAGTTCAAGATCTATGCCATCGGCTTCCCCAACATGGATTCCATGATAGACGCCATGTACGAGATAGGACGCTCCGAGATAGCCTCGGCAAGCCTACACCTGCAAAAAGGGTGGTATGCTGCCGATACTTCACTTTCCCAGGAGCATTACTTCAGCACGTGGGAGAGCGAAGCTTACCAGAAATCCGTAGAAAACATGTTGGTGGTGATGCTCACGGCCTATACCTCGAAAAAGCAGCTCGAGTATGAGGACGAGGTGCTGAGGACGATTATGGATGAATACGGTGGAAAGCTTCTCCCTGATGAAATCCAGGAAGGTGTGGCCCAATTGGTGGTTCCCGACCTTACGATCAGGCCCAACGTTATCTTTCGGGGTTTTCGCATTGCCGGGGCCTTTTTTGATATCAAGGGGGTGTGTGATTCTTTAGATCATTCGGCTCTGTGTCACAAGACAACCCTTCCCCTACTCAAAGATTTTATGAAGGACAAAACACCTCCTTTCGTGGATGACGAGGGTGGCCACCATTACATATGCTCCTACGATTTTGCTCATATGGGTTTTGTTGAAATGCCGTTTCTTTTTGAGCCTGACGTTGATTATAAGAACGTGAAGATTGGATTGAGACTGCCAGTCCTGGGGCTCTTTCACGATGTAAGGCACAGAACCCATACTGCTTTTCTTGTAAACGCAGCGGCGGATATCATGGGGCCATTTATGGGAGGATTTCACAAAATAATAAGGCAGGTTAAGGCCACTTTCGACCCCAATTATGTGTCAAACCCAGGATGGCCCATGTTTATATGGCCCAGGTTCCTAAAAGACGGCATTAGAAGTGCCTTAGACGCTTATAGAGATAAAAAAGAGGAGGCAAAACAGGATGTATGACGTCATCGTGGTCGGAGGTGGAATCGGTGGTACTGGCGTTGCCGCGCTCCTGGCCAAGCAGGGGAGAAAGGTGCTGCTGCTCGAGCAGCATGACAAGGTGGGCGGAAGGTGTGCCTCTCACGAGAAAGACGGGTTCAGGATCCCTGATTACGGCCACGCCTTTACCCGGGGCAGCAGAGGAAACTGTGCGCTCATATCCAGGATGGTGGGGGAAGAGATCGCCTGGGGCAGGAAAGTAGATGGGATACCTCTGTGGATCAGCGGGCAGTGGTTCAAGCTCACTGTAGGTGAGGGGCTGAAACGCCCGCCGAGGCTTCAAGGGCTGAAGCTGCCGCTGAAGGATATCCTTCCTGTAGCGAAGCTGGTGTTTGTGGATACTTTACCGAAGCTTCTCACCAAAAGAGGGTGGGATGAATTAGACCGGACGGACCTGAGAAGCTGGCTGCTCAAGCGTACCGATAATGCCATGTTACATGCCCTTGTCGGTTACTGCTTTCCTGGGTTCTACGTCGTCCCTTACTGGGAGAGCTCTGTAGGAGAAACACTCAGGATATTGTGGCTCATGTGGAAAGCTAGGGAGATCTCATATCCTATCGAGGGGTGCGCCGGCCTTACAGGAGCATTTTTGAAAGGGTTCGAGAAGTATGGCGGTGAGTTTGAGCAAGGGAAGGTAAAAAGGATCGTTGTATCAGGAGGAAAGGTGCAGGGAGTGGAGTTAGAAGATGGAAAGCTCCTGGAAGCACCCCTGGTAATAAGCAATGCCGGGATAAGAACGACTGTTCAGGACCTGGTCGGTGAGGAGCATTTTGATAAGGGTTATGCAAACTACATAAATAATCTGAAACCCTCTTGGTCGTGCCTGCTGATCCATGCAGCCCTTAAAGAGAAGATAAGCGATGTACCGGGGGTGTTCTCCGGGCCCATGGAGGATCCTGTGGAATATTGGAGGCGGGTTGAAAGAGGGGAGATACCCGATAAGATCAGCTTATGGGCAGTGAGTCCCTCGAATTGGACTCCAGAGATCGCTCCCCCGGGCAAGCAGATGATGGTTTTGGCTGCCCCGCTTCCTACTGGAGAACACATTGATTGGAATAAATGGGCTGACAAAATGCTTGAGGCTGGAGAAGAGATATTCCCAGGACTGAACGAGAACATAATGTGGAAAGAAGCAGTCGGTAAGGAACATATACAAGAAAATCTTGATAAAGAAGGGGTGTTGGTACAGACGGCCCAGACAAATTGGCAAGTCGGCGCAAACAGGCCCTCTATGATCTCGCCGATCAATGGGCTCTTTTATGTGGGTTCTGATGTCGGTAATGCCGAGAAGAACAGAGGGGTGGGAGTGGATATGGCGGCAGAGTCAGCGCTGCGATGCGCTGAGATAATCGCAAATAAGCTGGGACCGGTAGGATAAGAAGGGGCGAAGCGACGAAGCAATCCAAAGCACTATCTCCGTTGCTGAGCAACGCGGTTTCGAATCGAGAGGTATTGAACTGTATGAGATTCCCCAGCCCCGTTTTCGAGGGAAGCTCCGAGATCCTCAAAGAACACCTGATCGTCAACCAGAGGGAGGAGGAGGCACGGCAGAGGCGTTGCGACGACTTCAGCCTCAGCGAACTCTTTCTCAACCTGAGTTCGAGGGACCGGGTCTCAAAGATAAGGGTACGCAGGGCTATCCCAGCTCGTGACGACCAGGAGGTTGTGAAGCTGGTCGAGCGGCTGCTTGAGGAGGCGGCCTCGGACTATCTGCGGCTGCGCGAGCAGTGGCAGCGCGAGGCGGTGGGATACCTGACCAGCCTGGGAGCGGAAGCCCTCTCCCGCCAGGATAAAGGAGCCCTCAGGGTGCCTGACGACCTGGATTACGTGGGACTGGAGGCCCAGGGATCGTCCGACCACAGGTTGACCATAACCGCTCGCAGGATCGGTAACTTCGCCGGCGTAAGGGCCAGTTACCTTGACCTCGAGGCCGAGGCGGTGGGGGACTACTGCTTCCGGAGGGCCCACTCCTGCAAGGCCCGGGTGGACGAGGGTATGCTCATCCTGCAGGTGAAACCGCGCCCCATATTCGTTCCGGCCTGGAGGGAAATCAGGCTTGCCGTTTACCGCGCGCTGACTTCAGCGGCTTCAAGGCTCCCCCGGCCAGTACTGCGCCGGCTGGGGCGGCTCCCGCGCAGGCGGCGGGCTTGATCAAGGGGGTAAGCACCGTCTTGGGCTTCCACTCGGTATTCAGATCGAGGCTCTTACCCAGCTTGTCCAGGGCGATGGGCTCGGCGCAGCGGTTGCAGGTCCAGATGGCCGCCTCCATACCTCCGGAGGAGACACGGGTCTTGTTGTAATCGCCTTTATATGAAGATCGGGAGAGGAAACGAGAGATGAAGAATAGAGAAGTTGTTGTAATTGGCAGTGGTATTGGGGGTGCCGGAGTCGCCGCATTGTTGGCGAAAGACGGCGCGAAACCCATCGTGTTTGAGCGGAATAACTTTGTGGGAGGAAAAGCTGGAAGTATTGAGCATGAAGGATGCCTGTTCGACGTAGGAGTCCATATTTCAGCAAGAGGCGAAAAAGGGCCGCTGGCTCAACTTGCCAGAAAGGTTGGTGCCGATGTCTCATTCATAAACAAGAGCCCCTTGCTGAGATTGAACTATAGCGGAAGAGATGGCTTGATCTATCAGAAGATGACTCATCCCGTTTCTTTATACAACATATATCGCATAGTCAGACCTTCCATTAAATCTCTTCTGGGCATGCTGCGTCTCGCTATGCTGGTCTACAGCGTTAAAACCAAAGAAGATGCAGCACCGTATTATCATATTCCGGCAAAATCCATAATTGACAAATATATGAGCGATCCTGACATGCAAACGTTTTTGGATATCTGCTGTAATCTCATGTTCGGTATTTCAACAGACGAAGCTTCTGCCGGTGATTGGTTGCTCGCGTTCAACAATTGGATTACCAGTGGAGCAACTGCATATCCTAAAGGCGGTTACGGCGCCATTCCAAATGCCTATATGAAGGCCTGTGAGGATGCAGGCGGAGAGCTGCATCTCAATGAGAAAGTGAACAGGATCATTGTTGAAAATGGGACTGTTAAGGGCGTGGAAAGCGATAAAGGTTTCTACCCCGCTGATATCGTTATCAGCAATGCGGGCGTGGTGAAAACCCTGGATATGACCGGTGAACAACACTTTCCCGGCTCTTATGTCGAGAAAGCGAGGAATGCAATAGATTCCGTTGGAGGAGTCATGGTGAAATATATTCTCGACGCACCTTTCGCCGAGATACCCATGAGTCTATATACCCCCAGACGATTCAATGTGCCAGATCTGATAAAAGGTATGGAACAAGGCCGGATGCCGGATGATATGGCATTGTTCATCGTTTCACCAACTGCTACCGAGCCAGGTCTTGCGCCTGAAGGATTACATCTTCTATACGGAGGAACGGTTACACCGGCCAGGTTTGATAAAGATCTGAGTAATGCAGTGATGGATCGCGTTGAAAACAGATTGGAAAAACTGCATCCCGGATTAAAAGAACATATCGTATGGAAGGAACGAAGTGGCGTAGATGTTATAGCCGCGATCAGTGGCCGTGTACACGGGGATGCAATCGGTATGGCTCAACGATATGATCAGGATGGTGATAAACGCTTTTCTCCCAAAACCCCGCTAAAAGGCCTCTATATTGTCGGCGCTGATACAGGCAGTTTCGGTATAGGGACAGAATTAGCGGCTCAAAGCGCCATGGAAACCCACGCTCTGATCCTGGAAGATACCGCCGGTGTGCATCGTGCGACATGAGATACACGAGACCTTTGCACAGCTGAAGAATTAGTCATTGTGTTGCACTAACAAACAAGGGGGCAATTTCATGTTTCTGGATAAACGGATTATCTATGCAAAATTAACCAAGCTTTTTTACAAATTGACCTACGGTACTGGGCTGGTTCGCTCTCCACTCATGAAAAGATTCGAGGATCAGATCCGCAAGCACAAGGATAAGCTCATCAAGCCGGGCGATGCGGGCTTTTGCCTTCCCAAAGCCGGGGTCATACAGATAAACGAGAGCGTTAATAAACAAGACATGGCTTTACCTGCGGAGGTGATCGATCACTTCATTGAAAAATCATGTTACCGGGCTATCATGAATTTCTGCATGTGTCGCGATTCCAATAAATGCAAGGATTATCCCCGGGATTTCGGCTGCCTGTTCATGGGCGAGGCAGCCAAGGGTATTCATCCTGACCTCTGCCGGTCGGTTACCAAGGAGGAGGCCCGCGCGCATGTCAGAAAAAGTCAGGAACTGGGTCTGGTCAACCTCGCGGGCAAGGCATATGTTGACTGCACGTGGCTTGCTATAGGCCCGCACACAAAACTCTTTACCGTGTGTTCATGCTGTCCCTGCTGCTGCGTATCGCTCGTAGCGCCTTATATGGCACCTGACCTGATAGACCTCTTTCATAAGATGCCTGGCGTCAGTGTACAGGTAGGCGATGAGTGCGTGGGGTGCGGAGACTGCGTGGATGCCTGTATCTATGGCGGCATAGTCGTCGAGGATGGTCGTGCAGTGATCACGGAACGTTGCCTTGCCTGCGGAAGATGCGCAGAAGCCTGTCCTAATAAGGCAATCACGGTGCAGGCCGATGATCAGGATTATGTCAAAAAAGCAATAGAATTTCTGGAGCCCCGCGTTGACGTGACTTAAAAGACGTATGCCGGAGATGGCGTACCTGCGCACCGAGCTTGCACGTGAGGAGGGCCCGATTTCATGGAGTGGAAGGAACAAAGAATTGCTATAACTTGACATTAAAATACTAGAGGTAATATTATTACTAATATTCAATTAACTTTACTATAGGGGCTACCGGGAGAAGGTGGAGGATGGGAATCGCCGAACGCAAGGAAAGGGAGAAGCTTCAGAGGCGCCGGGATATCCTCGAGGCGGCAAGAAACGTGTTCTCCGAAAAGGGGTTCCAGCCCGCGACCATGGACGAGATCGCCGAGAAGGTCGAGCTCAGCAAGCCCACTATCTACCTGTACTTCGATTCCAAGGAAGACCTGTACACGTCGATAGCTCTAGAGGATTCCTATAAGGTAGTGGAACGGCTGAAGGAGAGCCTCGCCTCGGACGTAGGGCTGGTCGAGAAGTGGAGGTCGGTGTTCCTCGCGTTCGTAGAGCACTGCATGGAGAACCCGGAGTATGTTTCCATCTCCCAGCACATACTGGCGCCGGAATCGCGGCAGAGAGTATCCGACCATATCCTTGAGGAGTTCGACAACCACACCCATGAACTCGTGGGGTACGTTACTCAACTGGTGGAGGAAAGCATAGAGAAGGGGCTGGCGAGGGACGATCTGCCCCCACGGACGATCACGCTGATTGCCTGGAGGATGACCGTCGGGCTTCTCGAGCTTTATTTATCCGGGCGTGCCACCGAGTTTGGCGTGGATGATTACCACGAGTTCTTGGAGAACGCTTTCGACGTGCTGATAAACGGGCTACTCCAGCGAGGCAGTTGACGGGGTGACGAGCATTGAAGGATGAGCAGTAAAGGAGATGATGGCATGCTTGAGACCACGCCGGAGAATGTGAAGGGCTTCAGGGACAAATGGGATGTATACAGAGAAGATGAGGATAATCCCTGTTGGAAGTCGCCTGACGAGGTAATCGATATCCAGAACAGCAACCTGGCCCAGCAGATGGAGCTGGTGGCGAAGTACCACCCGTATTACAAGAAGCTTTTCGCGGACAAGGGTATCGAAGCCGGGGACATCAGGACCTTGGAGGACCTGGAGAAGCTCCCATTGACCCAGAAGCTTGATTACATGCAGAATGCAATGGACTTCCGGTTGGCCCCGGAACAGATTACCCCGCGTGATATCCTCTACGAGGTGACCTACACCACGGGGACTACTACCGGAAAGCCCACCCCCTTCTTCAATACCACCCACGACATGTTCGCTACGGCCCTGCAGATGAGGCGTATGTGCGAGATAGCCTGGATGACCCCGCAGGAAGTCGTCCTCAATCTCTTCCCATTCGGAGTCGTTCCTCATATAGGCTTCTACCGTACCATATGGTACTCGGCGGCCGTGGGTATGCGGTTGGTCTTTGCCTTGACCGGGAGCGGGTTTCCGGAATTCCCGGTGCACAACTCCATGCAGAAGGCCATCGAGATGGCCGAGAACGCCAAGGCAACTCTGATCAGCGGTATAGGGAGTTATGAGCGGCGCTTCTTCATGGAAGCCCAGAAACAGGGACGCGACTTCTCCAGCATAAGAATCGTCCTGGCCCTGGGCGAGGCCGTCCCCCAAGGCATGCGGGACGACATACGGGAGAGGCTGGCGGATATGGGTGCTGAGGATGTCTTCATAAGCAATGCCTTCGGTTTCACCGAGATGCAGGGGGCCATGCCAGAATGCACCCAGTTCGGGGGCTGCCATAATTCCTCCCCCGACCTGTATTTCTTAGAGATCGTAGACGGGGAAACCGGCAAGAGAAAGCCGGAGGGGGAAGTGGGAATGGTGGCGGTCACCCACCTCAACCGCAGGGGCACGGTACTGCTGCGCTACCTGTTGGGGGATATCGGGGCCATCGAATACGGCGTCTGCCCCCATTGCGGCAGGAGTGGAGGCCGCTTGGTGATCAAGGCGGGAAGCACCTACGCCACCCGCACCAAGGAACTGATCAAGGTCAAGGGCACCCTGATCAATCCGGAGATCCTGAAGAACGAGCTGAGCAACACCGACGGGGTGATCGAATACCAGATCGTTATCACCAAGAAGGACCCCGAGGACCCCTACTCCCTGGACGAGCTCATGGTGAAGATCGCTGCGGCGGAGGGTCATGACACAGGTGCCCTGGAGAAAGAGGTCGTCGACAAGGTGAGGATGGCGGTGGAGATGACCCCCAAGGTGGAGCTGGTGTCCATGGCCGATATCTTCGACGTCAACACCTCCCTGAAAGCGCAGAGGGTGGTGGATTCAAGACCGGCGGAGAATTAGTGGAAACAGGAAGCTTGGTATGGCTGAGAAGGAAGGGATCCTGGTAATCGCGGAGCTTTCGCCCGCGGGAGCCCCCGATGCGGTGACCCTGGAACTGCTGGGCCTGGGCGCCAGGCTGGCCGCGTCATCGGGCAAGCAGCTGCAGGCGGCGGCAGTGGGAATCGACACCGCAAGCGCAGCCGCGACGTTGATAGCGTCGGGCGCGGCCGCCGTCTTCACGGTGGAGGGAAGCGCCTACGCCGCGTACGACCCCGACCTGCACGTGACCGCTCTGGAAAAAGTCGTCGAGGAAGCCGGGCCCTCGGCGGTGCTCGTCGGTAACACCACCGTAGGGCAGGACCTGGTCCCCCGCCTGGCATTCGCGCTAAAGGCCGGTTTGACCACCGACGCCGTCTCCCTGGAGATGAAGGGCGGTGCCCTCGCCAGCACCAAGCCTGTTTACGGCGGCAACGCCATGGCCGTATTCGTCTCCAGGGGCAAGCCCGCGCTGGCTTCGGTGCGCCCGGGCGCCGGCGATCCGGCCAAGCCCGACGCCTCCCGCACGGGGGAGACGGTCAAGGTCGACGTGGAAGCCCCCTCGCCTCGCCTTTCCTTCGGGGGCAAGGTGCTGGAGGAAGGCGGGGACGTCCGCCTGGAGGAAGCCAGGGTCATCGTCTCCGGCGGCCGCGGCCTGGGCGGGGCCGAGGGCTTCGAGCAGCTGCGCGAGCTGGCCCGCTTGCTGGGCGGGGCGGTCGGTGCTTCCCGTCCCCCGGTGGACGCTGGCTGGTGGCCCTCCACCCAGCAGGTGGGGATCACCGGCAAGATCGTCTCGCCCGAGGTATACGTGGCGGTGGCCATCTCCGGCTCCAGCCAGCACCTCTCGGGCATATCCGACTCGCGGGTCATCGTGGCCATCAACAAGGACCCCGAGGCCTACATCTTCAAGGTATCCGACTACGGCGTGGTTGGTGAATGGCAGCAGGTGCTGCCCGGACTCAGCTCCCGTATAAGAGAGATATTGGGGGTTTGATGGACATGGCGGAACTGAACATCCTGGTGTGCGTCAAGCAGGTCCCCGACCCGGAGGGCCCCCCTTCCGCCTTCGAGGTGGACTCCGCGGCCAGGAAGGTCACCCCCAAGGGCATACCCCCGGTGCTGTCGCCGTTCGACGAGAACGCGCTGGAGGCGGCCATCCGCGTCAAGGAGGCGGCGGGCGGCTCCATCACCATGCTCTCGGTGGGCAACAACCTCTCCAAGGCGGTCATGCTCAAGGCCCTGGCTTCCGGCGCCGACAGGCTGGTAACGGTGGAGGACCCCTCCTGCGACCAGGAAGGCCTGGACGCCTTCGCCACGGCATCGCTGCTGGCGGCGGCCGTCCGCAAGGCGGGACCCTTCGATCTCATCCTCACCGGCCGCCAGGCGGCCGACACCAACGCCGGACAGGTGGGACTGGGGCTGGCGCAGCTCCTGAGTATCCCCGCGGTCTCGGTGGCCGGGAAGGTCGAAGTGAACGGAGGCACAGCGCGGGTGGAGACGGTGCTCCCAGACGGCTACGAGGTGGTGGAGGCTTCCCTGCCCCTGCTGGTCACGGTCAGCCACGAGGTAGGCGACCTGCGTTACCCCAGCTTGATGGCCATCAAGAAGGCCAAGACCCTGCCCATGGAGACCTTTAAGCCGGCCGACCTGGGAATGGAGCCGGGAAGCCTGGTAATCAACGAGATAACGGAGCTCACTGCTCCCAACCGCGAGCGGCGCTGCCGCCTGGTGGAGGGAGAAAGCCCCGAGGATGCCGGCGCGAAACTCGCCGCGCTGCTGAAGGAGGACAAGATAATCTGAGGCCTGGGACGCGGATAAAGCCCTCCAGGTTCGAGCACGCACGGATTAACGGGTCCCATATTCATGTCCATGAGAAGAGAACGTGAGAACGGAGGGCTGGAATGAGCGATCAGGACCTTTTTGCCTATCCCCGCGGCCGGCTGCATGCGGCCGACAAGGACCTGGCGGCTAGCCTGCAGGCCATGGTGCAGAAGGAGGTCATGGACAAGAGGCTGGAGCTCAAGGAGGATTACGATGGGCTCCTCGCGCCGTCCCTGGCCAGGCTGATGGCCGAGGTCGGCCTGCAGAAGATGTTCTGGCCGGAGAAGCTGGGAGGCGAGGAGCACAACGAGCCCGAGGCCGCCTACACCGTCGCCGCCGCCCTGGAGCAGATCGGCCGGGCCGATGTGGGCCTGGCCTTCCTGGCCGCCCACTCCCTCGCCCTGCAGGCGGCCGTAGCAGCAAAGGGCAGCTGCCGCGAGGAGCTGTGCGCGGCGGTGGCGCCTCTCTTCTGCGAGGGCAACCGACCGCTCATAGTGTCCTTCGTCCTGCCTGCGATGTCGCAGGATGGCGGTGCCCCGGAGTGGAGGGGCAAGGGCATCCAGGTGAGGGCGAAGAGCGGCCCGGAGGGATGGACCCTTAGCGGCAAGGCGGTGCGGCCCACCTGCTCCGGGGCCGACGCCGGGCTGTTCGGCGTGCTCTGCGCGGTGGATGGGGAGGAGCCGGCCTTCATCCTGGTGCCCGGCGACAGCCACGGCATAAGCCGCGAGAAGGAGTTCTTAAAGACCGGCCTGGCGGCCAGCCGCAACGCCGACCTCGACTTCGAAGGCGTCAAGGTGCCGGCGGCCAACTGCGCCTGGCGGGGGGAGGAAGGATTTCTAAACCTCCTTTCCTGGTTTTACCTGGGCCTGGCCGCCGCCGGGAGCGGCGCGCTGTTGGCCGTATACGAGATCATCAAGGAATGGGGCGACAACCGGGTCATCAAGGGGCGGGGGCAGGTCTTCAAGGAGAACCCCCTCACCGCGGCGCTGATGGGGGAGATCGCCAAGGAGATCGCCGTGGACCGCCTGCTCGCCTACAACCTGGCGGATATCCTGTCAGATCCCCAGGCCTACGGCGATGACGGCCCGCTGGCCGTTTTCACCTCCGCGCTGATGCTCGTCCACCACATCTACGTCTCCGCGGAGTACACCATCCACCGCACCATGGAGCTCATGGCCTCCGCCGGCTACGCCAGGGAGTGGCAGCTGGAGCGCTACTGGCGCGACCTAAAGACGGTGCAGTGTTACCTGGGCGCCTACGAGCTGGCCAAGCACGACTTCGCGCGCAGGTTCTACCATACCAAGACACTGTGAGGAGGTTGCAGCATGAGGACCATCGATGATATCACCCGGCCTCTTGATTACCTGCCTCCTGCGGCACAGATCCTTTCACCCATCATAAGGAATTGGGCGGACAACGAGGTCATACCCTACCGCAGGCAGTTCGACGAGGACTGGGAGGACCACACCCTCATCCATCCGCCCGGCAAGAAGCTTCTCGGCGAGTACGGCATACAAAAGCTGCTCTTCCCGGTGGACCTGGGCGGGATGGGCTTCGGCGAGTCCGACTACGCCTTTACCAGCATGTTCATCCTGGGCGAGGAGATGGCCCGCGCCGACTCGGGGCTTGCCGTGGGACTGGGCGTGACCCTGTGGCCCCTGATGTCCATCGCGCTCAAGCCCCACGTCAACCGGCGGCTCCTGGAGGAGTTCGCGCCGCTGTACTGCAATACGACGGAGATGATAAGCGGCGCCCTGTGCATGACCGAACCCCAGGGCGGGGCAGACATAGAGAACGTGGAGCTGCTGAAAGGAAGCACCATACAGACCACCGCCGTGCGGGACGGGGACGAATGGGTGATCAACGGCCACAAGCTGTGGCCATCCAACACCGGCGGCATGGCCGACCTCCTCGTGGTTGTCTGCACCACCAACCCCGGCTCGAGGGACCCCGCGGACGTGACCCTGATCTTCGTGCCCGGGGACCTTCCCGGCGTGACCCAGAGCGGCCCCTACGAGAAGGCGGGCATGGCGTGCGACAAGAACGGCGACGTCTGGCTGGAGAACGTGCGCGTGCCCCTCTGGTACCGGGCGCACGGGCCCGGCAAGGATGCCCTGTTCTTCCTGGACATCATATCCATAGCCAGCGGCGTAACCATCTCCTTCACCAGCGGGATGATGATGAACGTCTACGAGCGGCTCCTGGAGTTCGTGAACGAGACGAAGTTGCATGGCCGTCCCCTGAAGGAGAACGACGCGGTGGCGGGTGTTCTCGCAGACTACACCGCTACCCTTGAAGTTATAAGGATAGTCGGATACCAGGCAGCACGCATGCTCGACCGCTCCGACCTCTACGGCGAGAGGTGGAGCCCGGAGATGATGGCCAAGATGCGCTCCTACCGCTACTTCACCATGGACCGTTGCCTTGACGTAATGGGCAAGGTGATGAACCTCATGGAGGCCTACGGCGCAGACCGGGACCGGGACATCGAGAAGCACTGGCGGGACATCAAGATGAACCAGCTCTGGCTGGGAGGAAAACAACTCTGCCAGATTGAGGCGGCGCGCTGGTTCTTCGAGTGCGAGACCCTGTGAGGCGAATACGATGACCACAGATACCGGGATCAAGGCCGCCGGTGTCGGAGTCATAGTGAGTCATAATATGGACGCCCGAAAGAGGACTGTCTAACCGGGGAGGGGATGGAAGTGGGCGGAAATGGCAGGGAAGCTATAAACATCGATGACCTGAAGGGGACGGTCGTGCGCCTGGTGGAAGGGATGGACGAGGCGGCGATCAGGTCCATGGCCAGCGAACTCGTAGCCCAGGACGGATTCTCCGAGACGCTCATCAGCGGCTACCCGCGCTTCCTGAACCTAGGCGTCCAGGTCGTCAGGGCCCTGGTGGAATCCCTGGAGCAGATGCCGGTGGACAGAAGCGCGGAGATGCTGGCCCAGGCCTTTGGGGGCGTGGACGGCAGGGAGCTGGGGGAGGCCATCAACTCCCTCTCGCGCCTGCTGATCGCCGTGCATCAGGCCAGGCCGGGACTCATGGCGGAGAGCAGGGTCGGTGTGATCTCGGACGTGGCGGACACGGTTGATTTCGGAAAGCTGCGCGTGGCCTTGACGGCGCACTACCATTCCCGTATGTCCATGCTGGAGGGAAAGGTCGACCACGTGGTGGGATTCCCGCTGGGCCTGGCCAACCTGCTGAACGTGGTACCCCCGCTCGTAAACGACCTCTTGAGAATCCTCGCCAAGACGCTCGAATACATGAAGTTCCCGGACGAGCTGCTGGCGAGCGCCCTTTTTACCCTGGTACAGGACGTCGATATGAACGAAGTGGGGCGGATGCTCAACGCCGCCTCCGCACTGGTGATCGCCCACTCCCACGGCGACTGGATCCTGGGCAGCGGGGGAAAGCCGATGTTGAAGAAGGTGCTCGATGACGCCGCAGGCAAGCTCTCCGCCGCCGTGGACGGACCGCAACTCAAAGAGGCAGCCCTGGCGCTGGGCGGTGACGGCAAGGTCATCGGTGAGGTCTTCTCCGAGCATATGTTCAAGGACGAGCGGACCACGCTGGCTTTCATGGGGGTTATCCTCACCACGGTAAACTCCCTGCTCCGGTCCACGGCCGGGGTCTTCGAGAAGGTGAGCATGCTGCCGCCGGAGACGCTTGCGCGCCTGGCGGAGGGCCTGGAGGACGATCTCCAGGCCGAGGAGCTCGGTCGGGCGGTAAACGCCGCGGCGCTGATCCTCAGCCGTATATCGGAGAGTAACCCGGACCTGGTGCGCCATGCCGCCGCGCGGCTGCTGTCCGCCCTCGAGCCGGAGCAGACGGGCGCTGCGGCGAGGACGGTCGCGCTGCAACTCAAGGACGCGGTGCTCGCCAACCCTGAGCTCAGCGCCAGGCTGGCGCCTGCGGCGGTCGGCCAGACCATCAACTCCGGCCTGGCGTCTTTCAACCGTTTCACCCGCGCCAGGCCCGCTCGCGTGGCGTCCGGGCTCAACGGCACTCTCTCCGCGCTCGACGCCGGGGAGCTGAGCCGGGCCGTTGAGGATACTATCAGAGCGGCGGTGGAGGCCGCCCTCGCCAACCGCGAGGTGGTCAGAGCCGTGATGCGGCCGGTTATAGCCGGCGTCTTCAAATACTTGGCGGGATCGCTAAGGAACGCCAGGATCTTCCGGCGTACGTGCAGGCGGGAGCGAGGAGGATGAGCATGGAGGACATCAAGACCCTGGCGGAGGAGATCCAGAACCAGTACGTGAAGAAATGGAAGGATGAGGGAGGCAGGGTACTGGGCTTCTCGTGCGTGGCCACGCCCGTCGAGATAATCGAGGCCGCCGGCATCCTCCCCTATCGCATAAAGGCCATAGGCAGCCAGGAGAAGGAGCTGGCCGATGCCTACATGTCTCGCTTCAACTGCGCATTCTGCCGCTCATGCCTCCAGCTGGGGCTCGACGGCACCTACGATTTCCTCGACGGCCTGATCGAGACCAACGGCTGCGATCACCTGCGCGGCATGTTCGAGAACTGGGAGCTGGCAAAGAAACCGAGCTTCTTTCACTACCTGCGCGTGCCCCATTTCGTCAGGGGCGATTCGCTGGCCGCATACGAGGAGGAGCTGGGACTGCTGGGCGGCGCTATCGCGGAGCATTTCGCGGTGACCATCGACGACAGAGCTCTCGACCAGGCTATCGCGGCGCAGCAGGAGATAAAGGGGATGTTGAGAACCATGTACGAGATGCGGGAGCGCGGAGAGCCGGCGGTCACCGGTACGGAGGCGCTGGCCGTGGTGGCCCTCTCCAGTTCCATGCCCGCCGAGGCTTTCAAAGCGCTGCTCGAGGAGTTCCTGAAGGAGAGATCTGAGGCGAAGGTGGGTGGTTTCCGGGCCAGGCTCATGCTGGGCGGCGCGGCCACCGACGAGCTCTATTTCGTCGAGGAGATCGAGAGCCTGGGCGGGATGGTTGTCGCCGACACCCTCTGCTACGGCTCCCGCGCGCTCTGGAGATTGCCGGATTCAGGCGGCGGACCCCTGCATCGGCTGGCCGAGGGATACCTGCGCAACCTGACCTGCCCGCGCATGTTCAAGCATTACGAGCAGCGCCGGGACTTCGTCCTGGAGACCGCGAAGAGGGCGGAGGTGGACGGAGCCGTCCTCGTCCACAACAAGTTCTGCGACCTGCACGCGGTGGACAACGTGGCCTTGCACGAAGACCTCGAGAGCGAAGGGGTGCCGGTGCTGCTGCTGGAGAAGGATTACGGGGCCAGGGCCGACATGGGGAGGATAAAGACACGGATCCAGGCCTTCCTGGAGAGGATCGGGAGGTGATGGCATGAGTATGCAACTGGTCCATCCATACGAGGGGCTCTTCAACCGCGTTTCCGGCATCTTCGCTATCATACCCACCCTCCCGGACAGGCTGAGCGACGAGGATATAGAGGGCCTGGCGAGGCTCCTGCCGGCCGAGATGAGCAAGTCGTTGAGGGCCGTCCTGGAGCCGGGCATGCGGGAGGCCAGCCTGGCCTTCTTCAAGGCGCTCGGTACCTGGGTGGAAGAAGCAGCATATGCAAAAGAGAACGGCAAGAAAGTCGTCCTCATGCCCTTCAACTTCGCCCCGGAGATCATCTACATGTTCGAGAAAGCGGTCCCGGTGACAACCGAGATCATCACCACCCTGGGCACCATAGCCCTCGACAAGCAGGGCGACAAGTACTGGGATTTCGCCCTGTCCATGGGTCTCCCCGATACGCTCTGCTCTGCCAGCGCCATCGAGATCGGCTCTTTGCTCACCGGCATCGATTTCCAGCCGGACCTCATCCTCTCGGCGGCGCCGGGTTCATGCGACGCCAACTCCAAGATCCACGAGTTCACCGCTAACTACCTGGGCCTTCCCCAGATCATGATTGAGAAACCGGCGGATACCTCCCGGCGCGCCCGGGAGCTCTATCTCACCTATTTCAAGGCCATGCTGCGCGAGATGGAGGAGTTCCTCGGGGAGGAGCTGGACGAGGACCGCATGCGCGAGGTGATGGAGAAGGCCAACCGGGCCCACGAGCTCTACGACGAAATCTGGGAATACAGGAAGATGGTGCCCAGCCCGGTCCCCAACATCTTCAACGCCTTCATCTACGGCACCAAGTACACCGTCTGGGGCCAGGACGAGGGTATCACGGTGATGCAGAAGTTGATCGACACCTGCAAGAGAAGGGTCGAGACCGGGGATTACCCCGCACCCAAGGAGATCGCTCGCACCTACTGGGCGTACCTCTTCTACTACTACGATTTCATGGAGTTCTTCAACTGGTTAGAGCAGCGGGGGATAGCCATAGTGGGCGACATGCCTAGCACCTGGTTCACTAAACGGATCGACACCTCCTCCAAGGAGAGCATGATCCGGGACCTAGCCTCCAACAGTTTCGACTACTTCATGACCCGGCAGATAGGCGGTAAGTCGATACTCCTCGACTGGTGCGACGATATAACCTGGGCCTGCAGGGAACTGAGCGCCAACGCTCTCATCTACTGCGGCCACCACAGCTGCAAGCAGACCTGGAGCGTCTATGCTCAGATGCGCAACGAGTTCATGAAGAGGACCAAGATCCCCACCCTGCTCCTGCAGGGGGACATGTGGATCAAGCGCATGACCCCCATGAGCTCCTTGCACCAGCAGATCGACGAGTTCATCAACAACGTGGTGGCGCGTCCCAGGTCCTCAAGGAAATAACAAGTCGCAGTGGGCTCCTCGACGAGGCAGTGGGTATACGACCCGCCTTCTGAAGATTCTGGGAAACATGGATAATAAATGGGTTAAAGGATGATAGGTTAATAAAGCGTGGAAGTAGTTTATGTGGGGAGTTCCCGTGACCGCAATATGACCGCATGACAGGATGCAGCAAGAGATTGAGAGAAACAGTAAGGAATAGCAGAAAATAGGTAAAACCCAGGCCTGATGAGGAATTAAGCACTGCAAGCAACAACAAGATAAAAGTGGCTACACCAGCGAAAATACCACTGGGAAATATTCCTAATCCTTGTGTCGCCAGTTCGATTCTGGCCAGGGGCTCCACCTATAAACGGGGTTCTTCTGTCAGGCACGGGGGTCAGGCCTCGGAACGTGCCTGAGCATGCCTGCTTGAGTCAATATGCAGCGATATCAGGGAGGATCGAACTCCCTAGTCATCCACGTCATGCGACGGGCTCGGGCACGTTCCGAGGCCTGACCCCCTACCCACATTTTTTGCAGAAGAACTATAAATGGCAATTGCTGATCTGGCCGTGCTGAGAGCGTGGAATATGCACTGGTTCAGTGTGTGGAGATCTCCTGCCCGGCTCCCATCATAAGTACGCCGACCTCCGCGAGCAATGTGTCGTCGGCAACCAGTTGCAGGTGGTTGCTGAAGCCGGCTTCCGTCCTCACCACGACCTTGCAGGCGGCATCCCGGATGCCCGGCGTGAGCGCGCAGCTGCAGGTTATGGAGGTGTCGGACCAATCCTCCACGACGGCGCGTTCGCCCCCGATATAGACTTGCCCTAGACCCTGCTTGTCCCCGAAGTCGCTGCCTTCCACGACGAACTTGAGGCTCGCGGCTTCCGGCGCTGGATTAATAGAGTACAGCTTCGGAGCCCTCTTCTCCTCGCCTTCGCCCGAGAAGGCATAGCTCATGAGGGCGATAATAACCACGATCAGTATGGCTGCCGCTACCGTCTCCGCTGCCATTTTCGCCTCCCCCTTCCTCGTGTCCCTGGCTTGCTTAACTGCTACCTCGGTAGGAAAGGGGCATCCGTGCATCACCCAATGGGGCTATTGCCCGTAGCCGAATGGAGGATCGTACTCCGGCGGGCGTTACCCCGTCCCGTATGTGAAAGCGGCGCAGGGGTTACGTACCCGATGGCCGTCCGAGAGGCGGGCTCCGCATCCGGTGCAGCTCTTGGGGCGTATCAGCCGTTGGATCAGAGGCCCAGCTTCTTTCGCTTGGCCTCGATATGGGCGAGCATGCCTTCCGCGGCCTCCGTCGCGTCGGTCTCCACGCGCAGCACCCCGCCGGTGACGTCCATGCAGTCCTCGGTGAGCAGCTTGACCAGGTTCGGTCCCCCGGTGACCGTGGGTACCGGGTTGACGTAGGTGTAGAGCCCCAGGGCCAGGGCGAAGACGGCGTCGATGGTGGCTTTCTGTTCCATGTACTCCGGTGCCGCCGCCACCACCGGCAGGTCCGGTATGGGCACGTCGCCCAGGGCCCCCGACACCGCGGCCAGCAGGTCGGCGATGCGCCCGGTGTCGGTGCAGGTGCCGTAACTCAGCACGGGCGGTACGCCCAACTGCTCGCATACGCCCTTGAGTCCCGGACCCGCCATCCGTGCCGCTTCCGGCAGGCACAGGCCGGCTACCTGCATGCCGCCGTTGCCGCAGCCCATGGAGAGGATGAGGATATCCCGCGCGATGAGCTCCCTGGCCACCGCCACGCTGTGGGCGTCCTGGCCGCTGTCCCGCAGGGTGGTACAGGAGACCAGCCCCGCTATGCCCCTTATCGCCCCGGACTTGATGGCGTCGAGTAGGGGATCCAGGCTACCTCCCAGCGCCTCCAGGATGCTCTCGGTAGAGAAACCCACTACCGCATCGCCGCTGGGCAGGCCGGCGAGGGGCTCCACGGAAGAACGCCGTTCCCCGTAGTTGGCCACGGCCATCTCCAGGAGCTGCGCGGCCTGCCGCTCCGCCTCCTCTGGCTCGTAGTCAAGGCGGTCGGTGACCCCCTCGAAGGCCACCAGGTCGCTCACGGGGATGAGCTTGAACCTGTAGCGCTCGGCGTACGCGGGGTCGATGGGCATGGAGCAGTTCATGTCGCAGGCGAAGAGGTCCACGCAGCCGGTGGCCAGCACGGCTTCCTGCGTGATCCAGTTTCCGGTGAAGCCGTAGAAGACGTCGTCCATGTTCCAGCGCTGGATCATCTCCTGCCCCGTCTCGATATTGGCTATCACCCGCATGCCCTTGGCGCCGGCGGCCCGGGCTTTCTCCTGCCACTCCGGCAAGCGCGCCAGCTGCACCATGGCGAAGCCGAGGAAGGGCTCGTGGCCGTTGGGCAGCACGTTGACGTAATCGGGGTCCAGCACGCCCAGGTCGACGCGCATGGGATGGGGCCTGGGGATGCCGAAAAGGATATCCTGGCAATATTCGTTTACGATCTGGCTCTGGTAGGCCATGGCCACCCCCATGCGCATGGCCTTCAAGGCCAGGCTGACGTAGTAGCCGTCCACATTGGTCAGGCAGGAACTGGTGACCCGCATCATCTCCCCGTAGATGCCGCCGGGGAAGATATCCAGCTTATGCCATGCCTCCTTGCGCTCCTGGGTGGCCAGCGCTTCCACGATGAGGCTCGGCTCGTCTGCTTTGCGGTTGAAGTCGGCCTCGGCGAAATCGCAGAGCCGCAGGCTTACATCCGCGTCGGAGCCGGAGGTGTCGACGCCCAGCCTGCCGGCAAAATCCCGCAGCTTGCCGGGCTCCTTGATCTCGAACGGCGTCTCGCCACGAGCGGTGGCGCGCAGTGTCTTTACGGTCTGTTCGGTGTGATAGTGGTAGGTGGAGGCGCCCATGACGTTGCGCAGGGCCATCATGCGCATGGCCATGCCGTCCGCGGTGATGCCGCATACGCCCCGCTTGTCCTTCTCCGCGTCGGAGCGGCAGGGCCCGTTGGAGCATAGGTCGCACCTCGTTCCCCCCATGCAGAAGGGGCATCTCTTATCGGGGTCGCTCCCCAACCCCTGGGCCTCGTAGCGGTCCCAGATATTGGTCATGCCGTCTTCCTTGATGCGGCGGTAGGCGCGCCTCACGGATTCGTGGTAGGAGATCCTGTCATCTTCCATGGCCTTACTCCCTTCTCATGCATCGTTCCACGATCTATCGTGGCTGCCCTGGCGTGAGGGTTGTAACCCTCCGCTCACAGCACCCTGGTCTGCTCCGTGGGCCGGGGGACCTTCACCACCAGCACCCGGAAATCGCCGTCACTCTCGTTGAGCCAGCGGTGGGGGATCCTGGCCGGGCTCTCGATGAGCGTATCCGGGCCCACCGTCTCGCGCTCCTCTCCTATCTCGATGACTCCCTCTCCCTCCAGCACGTAGAAGAACACGTCCACGGGGGTGATGTGTTTCTTCAAACTCTCCCCCGGCTTGAGCGTGATATGCACCGCCTGTGCGTGCTCCGTATCGTATATCCGGCTTGTGTGTACGCCGTGGGGGTTCGGGGTAGCCTCGGCCGTTTTCGCCTCGATGATCTTCATAGCTTTCACCCTCTTTCAAAGCCTCCCTGGAGTAGCATCGATTCGTGATGCGCTTGACAGGCTCTAACATATGTAAACAATATATATATGTCAAATACATATATCATAAAGGAACGCCAATGACCAAAGACGACGTTGCGGGTGGCGACAGGAATCATCATTCCCCCGCCGATGACGTTGAAACATACATGCGCGAGGGGCCGGGCAAGCGCTTCATCGAACCCCGCATCCTCTTCCTGCTCTCACGCGGCCCCGCCCACGGATACGAGCTGCTCGGACGCATGGACGAGGTCCCCATGCCCGGACCGGTCCCGGATACCGGCGCGGTCTACCGCAGGCTGCGGGAGATGGAAAAAGGGGGGCTGCTGATCTCGGCATGGGATGAGCGCGATAGCGGGCCCCGCAGGAGGGTCTACAGCATTACCGCGCAGGGCGGCAGGCGCCTGGCCGCCTGGGTGGAGGCCATGCGCAGGAGGATGCAGACACTGCAGAGCTTCCTGGACCTCTACGAAGAGAAGAGATCATAGCCAGGTTTTCATCAGGCACACTTGGGGTCGGACCTGGAATGAGCCCGGATCCGGAGTATCCACCGTGGGCTTCAGCGCTTTAAACGGGCTGCTTGTCCTAGAGTTGCTTTTCGCGCATGACACTTATGGCGGTGGCGTCCTTTATCTGCGTGATCACTATGACCGTATGGTAGCCCCCCTCGTCCATGTCGTACATGGCACGGCTGTAGCCGCCGGCAAGCTCGGATGTCTGGGTGGGCACTCCCACTTCTTCCTTGTAGAAGGCGAGTACGGTATCGTAGCTGTCGCTGGTCTTGTAGTCCAGGGTAATCTCCTGCACTTCCCCGTCGCTCTCCTCTTTATTGCTCTTCACGGAGGATTTGTCGACGTTTTCCCTGTAAAGGGGGTAACCCATGAGGTCCTCGTCGGGGAACGCGAATTCCGCCGTCGCCTCCTCCCCGGACTGCGTGGCCGTCTCTTGCGACGCATCGCTGCCGCATCCCGCGAAAACGGACAGGCTCAGCAGGGCGACGACGGTGCATAGCCCTGCGATTACCATGAGTTTCCTTTTCATCTTCTACTCCTTTTCCTCTGTTCGAGCTACTTTCTAATCTGTATCGGGGATATCGCCGCCGCCCTTAGGGGGGCATGGCCAGCGGAGCATCCCAGGCGCCGGTCATCAGGATATAATGTTAGAGGCGTTTATACCAAGCTCGCGTCCGCTTGCGGCGCGGACCGGGCCGGATTATGAAGGAGTGATGGCGTTGATCCTCTTGAATCCCAAGCAACACAGGGTGGAGTATCCGGGGGATGAACGGTCGAAGGAGATCATGCTCAAGACCATCGAGTTCTTCGAGGAGAAGGGGCGGGGAAAGATCAAGAAGGACGACCAGGAGAGGGTGTGGTACGCCGACTTCCTGGAATTCCAGTCAGGCAACAGGCTCTTCTCCGACCTGCTCACCCCGTCGCGGTACGCGCTGGGCGAGGACGCGCGCTGGGACACCTGGCGCATATGCGACTTCAACGAGATCCTCGCTTTCTACGGGCTTGCCTACTGGTATACCTGGCAGGTGTCCATCCTGGGGCTCGGGCCCCTGTGGATGAGCGAGAACGAGGAGATGAAGAAGAAGACCGCGCAGCTGCTGCGGGACGGCGGCATCTTCGCCTTCGGGCTCTCGGAGAAGGAGCACGGGGCGGACCTCTACTCGACCGAGATGTCCCTTAAGCCGCTGGGCGGGGGCGAATACCGCGCCAACGGGCGCAAGTATTACATCGGCAACGGCAACGAGGCTGCGCTCGTCTCCACCTTTGGCAAGATGGCGGACTCGGGCGACTACGTCTTCTTCGCGGTCAGCTCCAAGCACGGCGGCTACGACCTGGTTAAGAACGTGGTAGCCTCCCAGAACTTCGTGGCCGAATACGCCCTCAACGACTACCCCATCTCCGAGACGGATATCCTGTCCATGGGCAGGGACGCCTGGGACGCCGCCCTGAACACGGTGAACGTGGGCAAGTTCAACCTGGGCTGGGCCTCCATCGGCATCTGCACCCACGCCCTCTACGAGGCGGTGGACCACGCGGCGGGCCGCGTGCTCTACGGCAAGCACGTAACCGATTTCCCCCATATACGGCAGCTGCTCACCGACGCCTACGCGCGCCTGGTGGCCATGAAACTCTTCGCCCTGCGGGCGTCGGACTACATGCGTTCCGCCTCCACCGAAGACCGCAGGTACCTCCTTTACAACCCCATGGTGAAGATGAAGGTGACCACCCAGGGCGAGGAGGTCATCAACCTGCTGTGGGACGTCATCGCCGCCAAGGGTTTCGAGAAGGATAACTACTTCGAGATGGCGGCCCGTGACATCCGCGCCCTGCCCAAACTGGAGGGCACCGTGCACGTGAACATGGCCCTGATCATCAAGTTCATGCCCAACTACTTCTTCAACCCGGCAACTTTCCCGGAGATACCGCAGCGCAGCGACCTCGCCGACGACGACTTCCTCTTCCGCCAGGGACCCACCAAGGGGCTGGGCGGCATCCAGTTCCATGACTTCAACCTGGCCTACGGGCCCTGCGGGCTGCCCAATGTGAGTATCTTCAAGGAGCAGATCGAGGTGCTCAAGGAGCTGCTGCTCGCGGCCCCGCCCACGGAGGGGCAGCGCAAGGACATCGACTTCCTGCTCACCCTGGGCGAGCTCTTCACCCTCGTGGCTTACGGCCAGCTCCTGCTGGAGAACCAGCCCATCTACGGGGTGGAGGACGACCTCATGGAGTCCATCTTCGACTTCATGGTGCGGGATTTCTCCCGCTACGCCCTGCAGCTCTACTCCAAGACCTCAAGCACTCCCGAGCAGATGAACCTGTGCCTGAAGATGCTGCGCAAACCCGTTATCGACGAGGCCAGGTTCGAGCGGGTGTGGGAGAAATACGTCTTCGCCACCGTGGGCGCCTACCGCATGAACGATTGAGGGCATCAGGCATAGGGGTCGGCCCTGGACTTATGCCTGAGCCATATGCCCAGCATATATACCTGGGGATTTGGGTGACGCCTTACCTCCTTTCCTCGGACCCCTGTGCCTTGGGTGACGCCTTACCTCCTTTCCTCGTGCTACTCTTGGCTATTCAGGCATAAGTCCAGGGCCGACCCCTATGCCTGACCTGGCTATACAGGCATAAGTCCAGGGCCGACCCCTATGCCTGAGCCGGGTTTGCGGGAAGGGCTTAAGCTCTGGGGGCAAGAAATAACGGTACATAAGGCTTTACCTCGTGCCCCCGTCTGCCCGCGGCGGGGGCGAGCGGACAAGGGGGGAGTGCGTCATGAAAAAAAGACCGGTCCTGGGCGTGGTAGTCGCGATGACCTCCGCTATTGTCCTGGCCTCGCTTCTGGCGGGGTGCGGCGGGACCGTACAGGAAGACCTGTATGAAATCGCGCAGCCCAAACAGGAAGATATCACTTCCTACGAGGGCGGATACTGCTACGATTACAACGGTTGGGTCTATCTCCATATCGAGGGCGAACCATATGAGCGAGGCTTCCAGCACGGCTACCTCATGGCGCCGGAACTGGAAGAGATAATGGAGATGGTGGAGTACACCACCTTCCAGGATACCGGCAAGGAATGGGGATTCTTCGTCGAGCAGGCGGAGAAGATCTTCATGCCCAACGCTGAGGAGGAGTATATCCAGGAGATACGGGGCATAGCCGACGGCGCCACGCAGGCCGGGACGGAGATGACCTGGCAGGAGGTGCTGGCCTGGAACGGCTACAGCGAGCTCACCGGTTACTGGTGGCCCAACGAGGAAGCGGGCGCGTACGACGACCAGCCCGATAACGAGCACTGCAGCGCCTTTATCGCCACCGGTTCCTATACCGCGGACGGCGGGGTGGTCATGGCCCATAACTCCTGGGATGACTACGTGATGGGACAGTACTTCAACCTCATCCTGGATATCGAGCCCTCAGAGGGTTACCGCATGTTCATGCAGAGCGTACCCGGCTTCATCGACAGCATGACCGACTTCTTCGTCACCGGCGCCGGCATCATGGGCACCGAGACCACCCTGGGCGGCTACAGCGACTACGACCCCAACGAGGAGGCGGAGTTCTTCCGCGTGCGCAAGGCCATGCAGTACTCGGGCGACCTGGACGGGTTCGTGGAGCTGATGCAGAAGAAGAACAACGGCGGCTACGCCAACAGCTGGCTGCTGGCCGATTCCGGCAGCGGCGAGATCATGCGCTTCGAGCAGGGCCTGAAGTATCAGGGCATCGAGCGGACAAAGGACGGTTACTTCGTGGGCTGTAACGCCCCCTTCGATCCCGTGCTGCGCAACCTGGAATGTTCAGATACCGGCTTCTACGACCTGAGAACGCCCATGGGGGCGCGCCGCGTGCGCCTCACCCAGCTCATGGAGGAGAACAGGGGGAAGATCGACGTGGCGCTGGGAAGGGAGATACTCGCAGACCACTACGATGTCTACCTCGACCAGGCCGATAACCCGTGCTCCCGCACCGTGGAGGGCCATTACGAGCTGGACCCCTTCGAGTACTGGCAGGCCAGGATGCCGTACGTGCCCAAGGGAGCGGTGGACGGCAAGGTGATGGACAGCGCGCTGGCCGCGAGCATGAGCTTCTGGGCCCGCTTCGGCAGCTCCAGCGGCATGCCCTTCGTCGCCGCGGAGTACCTGGAGAAACAGCCCCTCTTCGATTACCTGGAGGGATACCTGAAGGATCGGCCTTCCCAGCCCTGGACGCTGTTCACGCTTGACTACAGATAATCCTGACTCAGGGAACAGCCGGCCTTGGTCCGGAAAAATACGGCGGTTATTGCGACGGCAGTTTTTCGTTGATTATGCTGATAGCCGTGCCCTCGTCGGTGCAGGTGAGGATGACCTGGATGAACCTGCCGTCCTTCTCCAGGTTCCACCAGGCCTGTCTATGCCCGTTGGAAAGCACCTGCGTACCGGTAGGCTCGCCCAGCCTTTCCTCGTACCAGTCGAACACGGTCTGAAAGTCGTTCTTGCTGTCGTAGTCCACCCCGATGTGCGTTACCTCGCCGTTGGACTTCGTCTCGCTGGCTTCGACGGAGGATGGGTCCAGGTTCTCATCATATACGGGCACACCCAGGTCTTCCTCGGAGGGGAGAAGGGTCGAGGTCGTACGCTCATCCTCGTATTCTTCTTCTTCCGGCAAATCGTAATACTCGTGCTCGCCGTTGCAGCCGCATCCACCGCATCCCGAGATGAAGCCCACGGTGAATATCACCACTATGGTGAGCAGAAAGAGCATCTTCTTCCTCATGCCTCCCCCTTTCTGACTGCCTTCGCGTTCCGCTGTTTTTATCGGAAGGTTGGCATGAAACCTGAAAGTGCATGTGGTGTCCCACCACCCGTTGCCCTACCTCCTGCCGTAGGGACAGACGTAGAGGCAGAGGCCGCATGCCGGCAGGCGGCCGGCCCCCTCCAGATCGTTGAAATACTCACGGCAGGCACGGGCTTCGTATCGCGCATCGCGCGGCTCGCTTGCCACGAAGGAACGTCCGGTAAAGGCGCCGACGGGGCAGATGTCCACGCATTCACCGCATTCTCCGCAGCGTTCGTCCATGGGTTCGCCGGTGGGCTCCAGGGGGGCATAGGTGAGAACGGTAGACCAGCGGACCCTTGGCCCGTCTTCCGGGGTCACCAGCAGGCAGCTCTTACCGATCCACCCGAGCCCCGCGAGGTGAGCCGCCATTTTATGGGAATACATGGCGCACAGGCGCTCTTCATCGTGATGCTCCTTGGCCGGAATAGGCAATACCCGGTGCCCCCGGCGTTGCAGCAGGCTACTGAGCCGGGAGGTGGCCAGGTCCAGCCGTTCGTTGATCACATCGTAGGCATGGTGAAGGTAGTTCATGGCCACGTCGGGTTCGGAGCGGCGGGGAAGCTGGTCGACGACGGCATGAGGCAGGATAATGCCGATGGATACGGCACGGGGAAAAGCGGCTACGTTGTCGCCCCCCTGCTCGCGAACGGCATCTGCGGCGATCGCCGTATCGGCGACGCCGAGATAGTCGACGCCCTGGTGGGCGGCGATATCCTGCAGTTCTCCGAACAGCCCCATGCGTGCCTGCCTTCCGCCGCTCGCTCAGGAATGGTCTAGGGAGACCCGGCCGTGGTCGGCTGGGTCGTACTTTACGAAAATCTCCCTCCCCGGCTGGTACTTGGGGACGGATGCCTCGGCGATGACTCCGGTGGTCTGGGCATGGAAGGCCGGCTCGCCCTCCGGTTGCACCTCCAGCATGAAGCTCATGGCCGGGTTGTTGCCGTTGACGTTCATCCCCAGGGGTGTGGCCACGAGTATCCTGGCCCGGGCGGGCTTTCCGCTGGCCCGGATCTCATCGTGCTCCTTCTCCTCCTTCTCCAGGAACTCCTGCGCCATGCGTATCTTCTCCGGGTCTACCGTGCCCTCGGCAGCAGCGGGCGCCATTCCCCGCGCATCCTGCAGGCTCTCCTTCGTGCCGAACACGATGTTCTTGGGGTTCCTGGGGTCATAGAGCACGGGGACTATCGCGCCGGGCTGAAAGGTGGGGATGTCCATGCGGTTGATGAGCTCCTTGGACTCCGCGCGGAAGGGCTCGCCTTCGGGGGGGCGCACCTCCAGGGTGAACCTAATCACCGGATAGATCTCGTTGACGGTCATTCCGGTGTCGTCTACATCGACGATGGTCGCCTCGGCCTGCACCCCGTTTTTCATGAGGGCCTCGCGCCGGATTATCGAGCCGAAGGCCACCCGGCAAGAGAAATAGATGACGGCGATGACTATGACGGAGAAGATGATACCGAACAGGGGATCGGTGATGATGGCAACGGTCATGCCCACCAGGCCGCCGAGAAGGCCTACGATCAACCCTATCTTTCCCACCAGGTTGAAATTCTTGAAGATGGCAATCACGCCGGCGTCACCTCCTCTTACGGGCAGGCACGATCCGCCTTTACGTGAGCCGTGCCGCGAGCTGAGACCTACCGCTCAAATGTACCATATATGGCCCCCCGGCCGGAGCCCCTTGGCGTGCCCGCATGCAAGAGATGCCCTCATGGTCCGCAGCCGCCCCGCGAGAGGCGCAAGTACCCCTTGACGTAACTTACGTTAACTGTTATCGTAAGTTACGTTATGGGACGTATATTCAGACGGGGAGAGCTGAAAGAGGTAATCATACTGGTGCTCGCAAGCCTCGGCGAGGCGCACGGCTACGCCATAATGACCGAGCTCAAGGAGCGTATCGGCGGCGGCTGGAAGCCGAGCCCGGGGGCTATCTACCCCGCCCTGCTGGCCCTGGTGGAGATGGGCTACGTGCAGACGGCCGAACGGGACGATACGCGCATCTACTCGCTTACCGAGGCCGGCCGCCGCGCGGCCCAGAACAGCAGTTCGGCGAGTCGCTGGGCTTCCCTCAGCGCTCGCTCCGAAAGCGATGAAGGGCGGGTCACCATCGGCTCGCTGCTCGACCGTTACGCGGGGGCATCGACGCTGCGGCGGCGGCTGGCCGGGCCCGAACAGAGACGACGCATCGAGGATATCCTCGCCCGTACGAGTGGCGAGATCGAAGAGGTGTTGAAGAAAGGAGAGGCTGATGGATGAGTTTGGCGAGCTGTCGCTGCGGGAACGGGAGGCGAAGCGGATCGCCCGGCGTCAGTGGTTCTGGCTTCACCTGGCGGTCTACGTGATGATCCAGGTATTCCTGTTCGTTATCTGGCTGCTCAGCTCGGCCTCCTATCCCTGGTTCATCTTCCCGCTCTTCGGATGGGGGGTCTTTGTCGCGGCCCATGCCGTCTATGCGTTCGTGGTCCGTGACCCGGAGGAGATAATGATAGAGCGCGCGGCGCGGCAGGCGGGAAAGCGGCAATGAGCTGGCTGCTGACCCCGTACGTAGAGCGGCGGACCTGCCGCGTCCTCTTCTATCTGCTGCTCGGCCTGCCCCTCGGGATCCTCGACTTCACCATCGTGGTCACGGGGTTCTCACTCGGGCTCGGGTTGATCGTGACGCTGCTCGGCATCCCAGTGCTCGTCGTTACCCTGCTCGTCGTCAGGAGTCTCGCGGCTCTGGAGAGAGGGCTCGCCGTATCACTGCTGGATGCGCCCATGCCCCGCCGCGGTCCGGCGCGCGACCGGGATAGCGGAGTTTTCTGGGCGCGCCTGCGCGGCCTTGTCTTCGCCAGGCGCACCTGGGAGGAAGCAGGTTACCTTATCCTGCGCCTGCCTCTCGGTACCCTCGATTTCAGCATCGCGGTAACCATAATAGCGCTTGCGGTCAGCGGGATGGTCATGCCGATAGTCGTGGCAGCCGGCGTGCCGGTGTCGATCGGTTCGTGGGAGATAGATACATTCGTCGAGTCCCTCGTCTACCTTCCGGTCAGCGTGATCTTCCTGCTCGTGGGTCCCCGGCTCGTACTCGCCTGGAGCGGGTTATCGCGGCGTCTCGCGACCGCTCTACTCGGGCGCCTGGAACCGTACGAGTCGAAGCTCGCCGTCGTCGACGTACTCGCGCGCACGGGCGAGGCCGATGGCTTCCTTATCCTCGACGAGCTCGAGCTGCGCTTCGGGAGGGGGCCTTTCCTGACCCCGACCCATGTCGAGGCGACCCTGCTGGCGCTCGAATCGTTGGGACAGATCAGCGCCCGTCGCGAAAACGGCCGGACACTCTACGCGCTGGCTCGCTGATGGTCAATAGGATTCATTTTGAAGAAAGGCGGGAAAAATAATGTTGAGAAAGGTCGGGTCGGGCCCGGAGGTCAGGACTGGATTCAGGGATGAACCACAGCTGCCTGCACCTCATGGGGAAGGACGCAGAATAAAGAAAGCGTACCGAATGAACGATGATAAGGTAGTCGTCGATTTCCTCGCGGGAGACGGAACTAAGGAGAGTTGGATCATTGGCGTCCGGGGTGGGAGCGCGTATAATCACACCTTGTATGCCGCAACCCGAAAAGAAAGAAGAGTGATTACTTGAAGCTGCATCTTATTGCCCCGACCAAGCAGGGCGAGACATATCTGTTCAACAAGGGACTTCTGGCTCCCCTCGGCCTCATGTACCTGGCGGCGTATACCCCGCCGGAGGTCGAGGTGAAGTTGATCGACGAGAACGTCGAACGCGTCGATTTCACGGACGTCCCCGACCTGGTGGGCATCACCACCATGACCGCCACCGCACCCCGTGCCTACGAGATCGCAGGGCGCTACCGCGCCTTGGGATCCAAGGTGGTGCTGGGCGGAGTGCACGCCTCCATGATTCCCGAGGAAGCGTTGCGCTATGCCGACGCGGTGGTAGTGGGGGAGGCGGAGAGCATCTGGCCGCAGGTCCTCGCCGACTTCGACGCGGGCCGGCTCGAGCCCCTTTATCGCCAGGAGCAGTACATAGACTTCAAACGCCCCGTCCAGCCCCGCCGCGATATCATCGATCCCAGTCGTTACTGGAGCGCCAACGGGGTGCAGACCGCGCGCGGCTGTCCCCACGGCTGCAACTTCTGCTCGGTGACCGCCTTCAACGGGCGCCGGGTGCGTATGCGCGACGTAGACAACGTGCTGGCCGAAGTGGAATCGCTGCCCCGCCATAACCGCATACGCAACAAGGTCGTGGCTTTCGTCGATGACAATATCGCGGCCAACCCCACCCGCGCCAAGGAGCTCTTCAAGGGGCTTATACCCATGGATCTCAAGTGGGGTTCGCAGGCCTCCATCACCTTCGCCCGGGATGAGGAACTGGTGGCCCTTGCAGCCGAGAGCGGCTGCCACTTTCTTTTCGTCGGGCTGGAGACCATGAACCGCCAAGCCCTGGCCGAGATGGGCAAGAGCCAGAACAAGGTGGAGGAATACGCCGATGCCCTGCAGCTGCTCAGGAAGTACGACATCCACGTCATGGGCGCCTTTGTATTCGGGTTCGATTGCGATGACGAGTCCTCTTTCACCGATACCCTGGATTTCGCCATGGAAAACAAGATACAGGTAGGCCAGTTAGCCCACCTCGTCCCTTACCCGGGGACGCGCCTCTACAACGAGTTGATGGAACAGGGCCGCGTGGAACCGGAGTTCTGGTTCGAGCCGTCCTGGGATGCCAGGGTGGTGTACACGCCCAAGAACTTCACCGCGAAAGAACTTACGGACCGCACCCATAAAGCACAGAGGGATTTCTACTCCTACCGCTCCATCGCCAGGCGCATGTACCTGCACCGCCACTGGAGCTACTGGTTCGCCTTCAATCTCCTCTACCGCCACTCCCTCTCCAGCAGCCGCTCCCACGAGGTAGGGGACCACGTAAAGAACGGGAATGGCAGGAAATGGCTGTTCTCCCAGCGTCCCGCGAAGGCCTGAGGAAGCAAATAAGGCCGGACGCTTCACGGTACAGAACCTCTTAGAGTCTGCGCGCTCCTCCGCTGGGGGCGTTCACGACGATGAAGAAGGGCTCGCGCCCCGTCGCGTCGCCGTAGAGCCCCGGGACTTTGGCGAGATATGCGGGTACGGCTTCGCGGTTCACCAGGGCGATGACGCAGCCGCCGAAGCCCGCCCCGGTCATGCGGCACCCCCATACCCCCGGCCTGGCCTGGGATATCTCCTGCAGAGCGTCCAGCTCCGGGCTGGAGACCTGATAGAGGTCGCGCAGGGATGCGTGGGAGAGGTTGAGCAGGCGTCCCAATCCCTGGGGATCTCCACCCTCCAGGCATCTCACCGCTTCCCTGACGCGCAGGTTCTCCTCTATGACGTGCTCCGTCCGCATCCCCGCGGTCTCGGCGAGGTAGGGCCGGGCGGCCGCGAGCTCCTCCCGGGTCACGTGGCTGAGGTCCTCCCTGCCGCCGATCCTCCCGGAGATCGTGCGCAACGCCTCCTCGCATTCCCGCCGCCTCCGGTTGTAGGCGGAAGCCGCGAGGGAGCGGTAGACGCCGGTGTGCCCGATGACTATCGCCGTATCTTTCAGGGAGAAGGGGATATGGACGTAGGCGGCGGTGCCGCAGTCCAGGAAGAGGACCGTCCCCACCTCGGCAAGGGCCACGACGTACTGGTCCATGATACCGCAAGAGACGCCCACGAACTCGTTTTCGGCCCTCCAGGCGGCGCGGGCGGCCTCTTCCCCGTCCAGCGTATAGCCCAGGCTCGCCGAGGATACGGCCGTCACCACCTCCAGGGAAGCGGACGAGGAGAGCCCGGCGCCCAACGGAAGGTCGCCGAAGTAGAGTGCCTCGAAGGGGGGAGGCGCCCCCCGGGACTGTGAGAGGAAGGCGAGGACACCGCGAGCGTAATCCGCCCAATCACCGCGCCTGGCGATGCGGCCCGGATCCAGCTCCGCTTCCTCGCCGCTGGCGGCCGAATAGAGCCGGGCGGGCGGCGATTTCTTCGCGCGGATGAGCACGTAGGTCCCCTCCGCTATGGCAAGGGGGAGAACCAGGCCGCCGTTGTAGTCGGTATGCTCGCCGATGAGGTTGACGCGCCCCGGGGCGAAGTAGAGGTCGGCGTCGCCGTCTTCGCCATAACGTACGGCGAACTCCGCCCGCCGTTCCCGTATCTCCCTCTTTTCCAGGGATCAGCCCTCCTCGCATTTCCTCTCAACCGCCGCGCGCAGCTCCGCCGCCTTCTCCTCGGGCACCGTGGTGTTGATGTGGGCCCACGCGCCGGTCTCGGAGGAGGCACTGTACTTGAGCTTGTCGCGGTCGCGCATGGGCGGGTAGAACTCGATGTGGAAATGGTAGTAAGGGTAATCGCCCCCGTCCGTGGGATCCTGGTGCATGCACATCATGTAGGGAAAGGTGAAGCCGAAGAGCGCATCGTAGCCGCCGGTGACGCACTTCAATGCCCGGGCGAGCCCGCGCTTTTCCGCAGCGCTCATCTCAGTCAGGGACCCCAGGTGCCGGTCCGGGGCGACGATGACGTCGTAGCCGTACTGGGCGAAGGAGGGCACGAAGGCCGTGAATCCGTCCCCGGCGTAGACGATGCGCGATCCCACCTCCCGCTCGTGCTCCAGCAGGTCGCATACCAGGCAGCTCCCTTTCTCACGCCAGTGCAGCAGGGACGACTCCAGTTCCGTCTTGATCCTCAAGGGGATGAAGGAATAGGCGTAGATCTGTCCGTGGGGATGGTGGATGGTGACTCCCACCGCTTCCCCCCGGTTCTCGAAGATGAAGACGTATTCTATGCCGGGTATATCTCCCAGCAGCCGGTAGCGCTCTTCCCAGTGCTCGACCAGCCTGGTGACGTGGTCAAGGGGCAGTTCCGGCAGGGTGACGTCGTGGTCGGGGGAGTACAGGGTCACCTCGCATTTGCCGCAGCTGGGCCTCACCGGCAGGAGGTCGTCTCCCGCGATGTCCGGCGGTGGGGGATCGCGGGTAAGGGACGGGAAGTCGTTGTCGTAGGCGAAGATCTCGTATTCATCCGGTACCTTTCCCGAGCCGGGGCAGAAAGGGCAGCCGTCCTCGGGCAGCAGCGGCCTCTCCTGGCGGCGCGACGCCACCATGATCCAGGTCCGCAACAGCGGGTCCCATCGCAGTTCCATCACGGCTCACCCTTCCGAGCACGCCGGCCGCCATGCGGGAATCATGCCGTCGTCACTGATTATAGAGGGGAGAGCGCATGCGTGACCAATGGGCCGTTCAAGGAAGACAGCCTCGCTGTATTCTCCGACGTCCATAACCTATTTGCCGGTGGCGGCCGCGATCATGGCCTTTACGTTCTCCACCCTGGCGTCGATGGGGATATCGCAGCCGGAATGGAGGATGAAACCAGTGGGCCCCAATCCCTCCACCAGCTTGCGGCTGTAGTCGTATACCTCGTCGGGGGTACCGTGTGAAAGAAGGACGGGTGATACGTCACCCATGATGCACATGGTATCCCCCAGGATCTCCTTGGCCTTGAAGATATCGGTAGAGCTGTCGAAGGACATTACGCACTTCCCGGCCGGCAGGGTCTTGAACATGTCCAGGTCGCGGGTCCAGTCGGAGTCCAGGTGGAAGATGACGATGGTGCCGGAGTCGAGCACCTCGTAGGCGAGCTTCTCCAGGTAGGGCCAGACGAAGCGCTCCCACAGGGGACGGGAGAGCATCTCCGAGGCGGAGCGCCAGCCGCCTATCCACATGGCCGGGAAGCCGAACTGCTTGTTGGCATTGACGATCATGGGTGCGATGTCCGGGAGGGTGACATCCATGGCCGCCTGCACCTTGTCCGGTATGCGGTAGAGGTCGAGGACGAACTGGGCCAGGGTGCGCGCGCCGCAGAACATCTCGTAAGGTGTGGTGATGATCCCCATGACCAGGACCGGCGCGTCGTGCTCCGCCCATCTCTCGACGGCTTGCGGCGTGAACTCGATGAAGCCGCCCAGGGCCTGCCCGAAATCCAGGCCGACCCGTTCCTCGAGGAAGGGGTACATAAAAGCGTTCCATCCCGCGTCCACTATACGGTCGTAGTCCTCCGTGGTCATCAGCTCCCTCTCCTGCACCTGCCAGGCCTCGTCGTAGGGGAGCTCCCGTCCGGGGACGTATATCCTGGAGAGCCAGGCCAGGCTGAGCATATCCGGGGTATAGGTGGCGTATTCCATGGCGTCTGCGCCTCCCACCTTGTCCCAGGCCTGGATCATCATATCCGTGGCCGTGGGCATATCCCTGACGAAATCGCCCAGGGGCGCTCCGATGGCACCGGCGCCGAATCCCGAGTACTCCAGGACCACCGGTGTGCGGTCGGTCTTCTCCAGGGCTATGGTAGCGAGCACGCGCTGCCTGCGCTCCTCGAACAGGGAAGTGTCGTTCATCGCTTCCTCCTCTCCGCGCCAGGGCTATCTGCGGTAGCGGGGACGGGGGCGCACCCTCGACCCATTATCTTCTACCCGTTCGGACCGTTTCTTAACCATGCGTATAGCTGCACGAGGCCGCAGCCAATCAGGCCATGCATGTACCGTACAGTGTATCGCTAAGCGGGCTCGAAGACATAGAGGATATGAGAGTCCAGGATTACCTGCAGCAGTCTTATTGTCAGGATTCCCCCCGGCGCTGGACGCGCCGGGAGCGCATCATTCCCCAGGTTCCTTTTTCTTGCGCTTCCTTATCAGGTCCATCAGCTCGAAAGCGCGTTTCTGCGCGGCACGTTCCGCGTCGCTGGTGGGCTCTCCCCAGGGCTGCATCACTTTCCAGGTTATCTTTCCGCTCAAGGCGGGCTCGGGATAAGCGCCCGTATCGTATAGGGTCTGGCCGCGGAAATCCACCGGCTCTTCCTGATAACACGACCACACCGCCTGCCTTATCAGGCCGGGGTCCCCCTGGAACTGCAGATCCACCAGGTTCACCTGTTTCCTGAAACGCTCGATCAGCTCCGGCGGGATGTTGTAGAGATACGGGTGGGGGGAATCCGTTCCGAGGATGTGCCCCTTCTCGTCCACCCCGTTGGCGAGAAGGGCTTTAACGGCATCTCCCGTCAGGTGTCCCTCCGACTCCGGCCCCCCCAGGATGAAATAGCGGATATTGGGATTGGCCACTACGTTGCATACGATCTTCTCCAACCCGATGTTCTCGGTCTGTAGCGTCCCGGACAGCGCGGCTCCGCTCTCCGCGCCGGCGCGTACCAGAGCCTCGATCTCTGGAGGCACCTTGTCCTGATCCCACTTCAGGATGATGCACACCACGACGGGGGAACGGTCATTCCCCCGTATGTAGCACCCTTCCTCGGGCGGGTAATCCGGATGAGGATCGACCTTCAGCAGCATGTCTCGCCCCCCTTCGTTTCCGCCACCTCGCCGGCCCCGACCGGCCGGGGTTCACCTTCGGTCCCGAACCAGTGTTGCGTCCTCAGGCATATCTTGACCAGCAGCAGCATCACCGGCACCTCGATGAGCACGCCCACCACCGTTGCCAGGGCTGCTCCTGAGGCGATGCCGTAGAGCACCGCAGCGGTGGCGATGGCCACCTCGAAGTGGTTGGAAGCGCCGATCATGGCCGAGGGCGCGGCGTCGCGATAGTTCAGCTTGAGCAGCTTCGCCAGCCCATACCCGATCCAGAAAATGAGCATGGTCTGGATGAAGAGCGGCACGGCTATGTACACGATGGACATGGGCTGGTCGATGATGAGCTCGCCCTTGAGGCTGAAGAGTATGATCAGCGTTACCAGCAGTGCAATGATGGTCACGGGCGTGAGGTAGTGCACGAACTTCTCCTGGAACCAGGCTTCGCCCTTCCTTCTCATGATCCACTTGCGGGTGAAATAGCCCGCCACCAGGGGCAGCGCGACGTAGATGGTAACCGAGAGCACGATGGTCAGCCAGGGCACGGGCATCTCGTTCACCCCCAGGAGCCAGCCCCCCAGGGGGGCGTAGAGGAAGAGCATGGTCAGCGAGTTGATGGCCACCATCACCAGGGTGTGGCCGTCGTTGCCCTTCGCCAGGTAGGACCAGACCAACACCATTGCCGTGCAGGGGGCGATACCCAGGAGTATGCATCCGGAGATATAGGAGCGGTACAGCTCCGGCGGGGTGCCGGCGGCGGTGACGTAATGGCTGGCGGTATCCAGGCCGGGGATGAAGGGCTTGAAGACGTAACCCAGGAAGAAGGTGGCGATGGCCACCATGGTGAACGGTTTGATACACCAGTTGACGAAGAGGGTGAGGAGCACGGGTTTGGGCGTCTTCCCGGCCTTCACCACCTCGGCGAAGTCGATCTTGACCATGATGGGGTACATCATGAAGAAGAGGCAGATGGCGATGGGTATGGATACCTGCGCTACGGATACCCTGTCCAGCGCCGTTCCCATGGAGGGGAATATCTTACCCAGGAAGATACCGAAGCCGATGCATGCCAGTACCCACAGGGTGAGGTATCTCTCGAAGAAGCCCAACTTGCGGACCGCCTGAGGCTCCCCGTTCCGTTTCTGCTCCACGCCTTTCGTTTTGCCTGGCACCCTTGCCCTCCGGCCCTCAACCGCTCGCTTTGCGGCACGCGGTACTCGAGGAATATACCTTCGCAATCCTCTCGGCTCCGAGAAATTCCCGGAAGCTCGCGTTCAGTCTTTCGATGGACGCGCGGTCCAGGGCGTAAAAGGACCAGGTCCCTTCCCGGCGCACATGCACCAGTCCCGATTCCAGCAGCACCTTGAGGTGATGCGAAGCCAGGGGTTGGGAGATGTCCAGCCCCTCCTCGATTTCGCAGACGCATTTCTCCCCGCTGAAGAGGAGGCACATGATGCGCAGCCGGTTGACGTCCGCCAGGACCTTGAGGGTGTCGGCCAGGGCCGCGACCTCGTTGCTGACCGCGCATTTTGCCAGGCTTTCTTCCCTCATCAATCCGCAGACCTCCGTTCCGGGATATTAATCAATATATGTTTATATAAACCACTGTTAATATAGCATGAACACAAGGAGAAGGAAAAGAGCGGCGCTGGATCGTCCCGGCGTAATGCACGCCTCAAATCCCACCCTGCGATGGCGGGGACGGGTCGCTCCGGGGTGTTTCGCTTGCATAAGCAGGTTACGGCCGCGTGCTTGACGATCGACTGTGGAGTGCGCGGTTTGTGTATGAGGGGGGCAACTCTTACAATCGCCCTAAGGGTCGATGCCGGCAAGGAAGGGACCCTGCACTACCCGGGAGGTTGAAATGGGCAAGCGCATGATCGTGGACGTCCAGAACCACATGCTTCCATTGGAGTTCATAGCGGAGGCCTTCGGGGCGGGCATCATCGACACCGCCGCGATGCCGCCCATGTTCCGGTGGCGGGGCATCTCCATGTCCGCTCCCCCGGACTTCACCGACGTGGAACTGCACCTGAAGGTGTGCAGGGAGGCGGGCGTAACCCATGTCCTGGCCCACCAGGGCATGTTGCTCACCGTGGCCAGCGAGGTCCTCGGTTTGAGCACAGTGGAGACTGCCAGGAGGCATAACGAGACCGTCGCCCGCTTGATCGAACCGTACCGGGACTTCGTCTTCCCCTACGGGTACCTCAGGCCGCACGATGGAAAGGCGGCGGTGAAGGAAGCGGAGAGGTGCATCGCCGAGTTCGGCTTCCACGGCCTGGGGATAGATGCCAGCTACGGCAGCACCGGCCGGCAGTTCCTGCATACCCCGGAGACCTACGAGTTCTGGGAGTTCGTGAACGAGCGGAGGGTTCCCGTTTACGTACATCCCGCCATGCTGGCCTACGGCTGGGAGTTCATGGACTGCTACAAGCTGGACGAGACGGTGGCCCGGCCCAACGAGACGGCGCTGAGCGTCTCCCTCATGATCCTCTCCGGCCTCTTCGACCGCTTCCCGCAGATCAGGATCATCCTGGCCCACATGGGCGGCTCCTTCACCATGTGCCTGCCGCGGCTGCAATTCGCCCACCGCCTCGGGTACGAGGGTTTTCTGGAGTATCAGAAAGCCAGGAACGAACGGGACCCCATGGAATACGCCAGGGAAAACATCTACGTGGATACCATGGGCTTCCATCCCCCGGGCATAAGGCATGCCATCGAGGTTTACGGCATAGACCACGTGCTCCTCGGGACCGACTACGGCCCCCTTCCCATCAGCCCCAAAGAACATATCGACATCATCACCGGCGAGATGGGACTGTCGCGGGAGGAACAGGACAAGATACTGGGATTGAACGCCAAGGAGCTCTTCGACCTGCCGGATCCGGCTTGAGAGTCGATCGAGGTCCCGCTTGCGCAGCGCCCCTGTAAAATGTCATTGCGAGTCGCCGTCTCCGGCGCCGAAGCAAACCGAACGCGCCCGCAGCGCCACGGGTGCACGCGTGGATGTCAT
>QZKE01000004.1 GCA_003598015.1 Actinomycetota bacterium
ATGCCGCAACTGTCACCGACCCGCGCTTCGCCGAAAACGTCGAGGCGTTGAAATCGGTGCAGCCGGCTGACCTGGCCGCCAACGAGATTGACGTGCGGCTTGGCTCGGCGTGGTTGCCGCCCGAAGATGTCCAGCAGTTCACCAACGAATTGCTCAACATTCCGTCCGGCGTCGAGGTCGGCCACATTCACGCGCTCGGCACGTGGCACATCAACGGCAATTGGGAAGCGAAGGGAGCGACCGCCAACACGACGGATTGGGGCACAGACCGCTACACAGCTCTCGAACTCATCGAGGACGCGCTCAACCTCAAGACGCCCACCGTCTATGACCTCAACGAGGACAAAAAGCCCGTGGTCAACGCGCAGGCAACAGAGGCGGCGCGCGAAAAACAGGAGCGCATCAAAGACCGTTTCAAGGAATGGGTCTGGTCGGATGACCCCCGGCGCGAACGCCTTTGTCGTCTCTACAACGACACGTTCAACCATTCGCGCGTCCGCACGTTCGATGGCGACCACCTGACGCTGCCCGGCGCGAGCGGGGCAATCCAGTTGCATGGACACCAGAAGGCGGGTGTCTGGCGCATCCTGCAAACACCCAACACACTGCTCGCCCACGTCGTCGGCGCAGGCAAGACGTTCACGATGGTTGCCGCAGCGATGGAGTTGAAACGCCTTGGGCTTGGTCGCAAGCCGATGTTTACCGTCCCCAACCACATGCTCGGCCAGTTCTCGACCGAATTGCTGACGCTGTATCCCGGCGCGAACATCCTGGTCGCAGGCAAGGAGGACTTTGAATCGCAGAACCGGAAGAAGCTGTTCAGCCGCATCGCCACCGGGAATTGGGATGCCGTCATCGTCACGCACTCAGGCTTCGAACGCATCCCGTTGGCGCGCGAAACGCAGGAACGATTCTTCGAGGAACAACTGCACGAGTTGGAAATGATCAAGCGTCAGCACGCTGATTCATCGAATCGCCGGTCGGCGTGTCTTCCCGCCGTTCCTGGGAGCCAAGAAAGGTAAGTTCCAAATGAGCCTGCTGCTGACCGGCTTCGTGATCCTCGTGCTCGTATGGCTGCTCGACCTTTCCGCCATCGCATCGCTGGGAAGCGCGGTGGCGCTGCTCATCTTCCTCGCGATCTCCATCGGCCATCTCAGAATCCGCAAGGAGACCGGCGTGAATGCGGTGGTGCTGGTGTTCGCGATACTTACCGTCTCGATCACGCTGGTTGGATTCTTCGTGACCACGATCGACAGCAGCCCGTCTTCGCTTATCGCCTTCGCGGCGCTATTGGTTCTCGCCATTATCGTCGATACGGTCTGGCGCGCAGTGCGGCCCGAGCGTGAACACAAAAATCGGGAGCTTGTATCTTAGGCCTTCGCAAGCAGGCGTTCACGAGGGTCGGCAGTGCGGAAATCGTTGCAGAAACACCGGCTGTTCACGGCAGGCTGGCTGACACGTTCAGACCCTGTTTATTAATGTCCTGAAGGGGAATAATCTGGGAAGTGTAGCACCGGGCAGGAAGGAGGCAGGGGCATGTGTTGCTGTATCGCTGCATTCGTGGCGGTCTTCGCTCCCCGCATCGCCCTGCTCATCGTATGGATCTTCACGCCTTACGTCAGCCGGGCCTTCACCTCATTCTGGTGGCCGCTGCTGGGGCTCATCCTCCTCCCCTATACCACCCTGTTCTACGCCCTGGCTTACCTGCCCGGCGTCGGGGTCTTCGGCTGGCGCTGGCTCTGGGTCATCCTGGGAGTCCTGCTCGACATCGCCTCCTACAGCAGCGGCGGAGCCAGCAAGAGCAGGCAGGGCTCCGCGACTTGAGCCGCCTGGCGCATCGGGGCTTCTTCTTTGAGGTTCTTCTCCAAAAGTGTGGGTAGCTACCGTCAGGCCCAACTCCAGCATATTATTCACCCACACTTCCCGGAGAAGAACCTTCTTTAAAGGGTACGCATGCGCTCACAGCGAAAGATTCTGAGGATCTTCTCCATGAAGCATGGGTGAGTCGATGCTGAGATCAAGATGCGATTTCGGGGTCTGGGAGGCCGATCGCAATGGAACCTTTATACCGTTACCGGCATGATCCTGCATGCGGGCGTCCAAGGCGAATACAGCGATTTTGAAGCTGGCGGGGAGTCGGCGTTGAACTCACTGGCAGCCGCGATGTGGGGAGGCCTTGGAGCATCGGCTCTTCTGGTCGGTGCCGTGATCGCCATGTTCCGCAAGCCCTCCGAACGCATGACCGGCATGGTAATGGCCTTCGGGAGCGGCACCCTTATCTCTGCCATCGCCTACGAGCTCATACCGGAGTCGACCCTGGGCAAGGGTGCCGGAATGGGTATCGCGTTTATCATCGGTGCGCTCACCTTCTTCCTGGGCGATCTGTTCATCGACCGCCTGGGGGGAGCGAGCCGCAAAAGTATCGGCGACTGCGAGACTGATGGCTCCGGCACGGCGATATTCCTCGGGACGCTCCTCGACGGCGTGCCTGAATCCCTGATCCTGGGGATCGGCCTCGGATTAGGCGGCTCGGTCAGCATCGCTTTCCTGGTCGCCGTATTCGTATCCAATATCCCCGAGGGCGTCGCGGGAACGGTCAGCCTGCAGAGAGAAGGACACTCCCGCCGGACGATACTATTCATGTGGTCTTGCCTGCTGCTGGCATCGGCTGTTGCCGCCGGCCTGGGTTATCTTTTCACCCAGATGTTGGATGCCATAGACGGTCAGTATATGCAGGCTTTCGCGGCCGGCGCCATGCTTACCATGCTTGCCGACACCATGATGCCCGAGGCGTTCAAATATGGTGGTAAGATCGTAGGCATAATCACCGTATTCGGATTCCTGGCAGCGGCCGTGCTATCGGTAGTGGAGTGAAAAAAGGGTACAATATGCCTGAGCGTTCAAGCCCTATCAAGGTGATCAGGAAAGTGGGCATGCAAGGCCGGGCTGTTCAGGTTGACGACCAAGGGCGCAATATGATCGTGTTATCAGCCGCATGATCGAGGTCATATGTCCATAGCAGTATTCCCCGCCATAAGGCTGCAGGTCCAGGGGCATATTGACCCTTCAAACGGAAGCGGCGGGCTGTTTCTTCAGGAACAATCCATATAGTGACAGGCCTTTGAGAAAGGAGTGAAGATGGAAGACGCTGAAGTTCGCGAAGCAGCGGGCATGATCGCCAAGCTGTGGTGGGTCGAGCTGGTGCTGGGTATCATCTGGATCATCGTATCCCTGGTCGTCCTGCAGTTCGAGGAATCGTCGCTCACGACCATCGGCATAATCGTGGGCCTGTTGTTCCTCTTCACCGGGATTCAGCAAATTTTCTACTCCTACATCGCCGAGGGTTGGAAGTGGCTGTGGGTCATCTTCGGGCTGCTGTTCATCGTCGCCAGCATAGTAGCCTTCGCCTACCCCAAGAACACCTTCGCCGCCCTGGCGGATTCTTTGGGCTTCCTTTTCCTGCTGGTAGGGGTTTTCTGGATCACCGAAGCCTTCGCCACCAAGGACGTGAACGAGCTGTGGTGGCTGGGATTGGTATCGGGCATTCTCATGGTCATCCTGGGCTTCTGGGCGGCCGGCCAGTTTTTTGTGACCAAGGCCTATACCCTTCTTGTCTTCGCCGGCATCTGGGCCCTGCTCAGCGGCATCACCGACATCGTCAAGGCCTTCCAGCTCAGGAAGTTGGGAAGAACGGCGGCTGTTTGAGGCGGGGGGCTCCAGCAGGAGGGAGTATGCCTGGCGGAGAATGCGGCCACCCAGGCCAGCGACAATCCATCCAGTTGAGCATCTATCCGATTAAACACAGGGTTACTGAGGCCTGGAGATGGTAATAATATCTCTGGCCGTTTCCCGTAAGGCATACGAATAACAAGAAGGAGGTTGAAGGATGGGTGGTGCCATTGGAGACATCCTGCCGCTGGCTATCGGCGTGGCCATCAGTCCCGTTCCCATCATCGCTGTAATCCTCATGCTCTTCAGCGGTAAGGCCAGGAGCAACTCCCTTGCTTTCCTGTTTGGCTGGATCCTGGGCATAGCCGCCGTGGGTGTTATAGCGCTGCTGCTCGGCAATACGGCTGACATCGGCACCTCAAGCGGCCCGGCCAGGGGCGCCGCCGCCATCCGGCTGGCCCTGGGACTTCTGCTTCTCTTCGGGGCCTTCCGGCAGTGGAGGAAACGCCCCGGTGAGGGCGAGGAGCCGCAGATGCCGAAGTGGATGGCGGGCATAGACGCCTTCAACGCGGTCAAGTCCTGCGGCCTGGCCGCGCTGCTCTCGGGCGTAAATCCCAAGAACCTCGCCCTGGTCCTGGCGGCGGCGATGACCATCTCCCAGGCCGGCTTGAACGGAGCACAGCCCTGGATCGTCCTGCTCGTCTTCGTGGTTATCGCCAGCCTGAGCGTGGCTATTCCGGTTCTGACCTACGTCCTGGCCGGAGAGAAGGCCGAGAGCACACTGACCAGCTGGAAGACATGGCTGACCGCCAACAACGCGGTGGTCATGGCCGTGCTCTTCCTGGTCTTCGGTTTCTTACTCATAGGCAAGGGCATCGGCGGCTTGAGTTGAGACATACTGGAAGGGTGCAGCGGCGGAACGGGGCGTGAAGCCCAGGGCGTTGAAGGGGGGTGCGAGATGACTTCGTTCGAATGGACCAGCGTATTTCTATTCTTCGTACTGTATATAGTGATGCTTTTCACCATCTGCTTCCTGACCTTCAAGAAGGGGCACATCGTGCTGGGCATCGTGGGTATCTTCATCCCCTTTCTATGGCTTATCGGGGCGGTGATTCCCGCCAAGCCGGGCTCCAGTTACGAGCGGGAACAGAGGGCGAAATTGAAGTGACCTGCGCTTCCGCGCAGCCCAGGTTCCCACGGATGAACGGAAGACGACGTGGTCGGTCCGCCTCGATGGCCGGCCATAACCTCACGGAAGCGCCAGGGCGAGCGGGATTATCGCACGCGGACGCGCGGGCAGGGACGATGATGGAGGCAGGAAATGAACGGTGAAAGGCCTGAGACGGGGGAGAGTGAAGAACGGCTGAGGGCGGAAGTCGAGCGGCTGAAGGCGGAAAAGGCTGCGCTGCAGGCGGAACTCAACGGCAAAAAGATCGAGGAGCGCAAGCCCTTCCCGTGGCGTAACCTGGTGGCCTGGATATTCGTGGTCATCGCCTTCTTCACGGCCGTTGCGGCGCCCCTCGCATCATGGTCTCACGACTACATGTTGGACACCGAACGTTTTATCGACACCATCGCCCCACTCGTCAGGGAGGACGCCGTAGCCCAGGCCATCAGCGAGAGAGCCGCCTACGCGCTCATCGAGGGACTCGAGGTCGAGGAACTCCTCCAGGAGATACTCCCGGAAGGGATAGCCTTTATCGCGGCACCCCTCAGCGGCAGCATCCAGGGCCTGGCCCAGAGATCGGCCAAGGCCATCCTGCAGAGCGACCAGTTCTACTGGGTGTGGGAAAGGATACTGCGCCTCGCCCACTCCACGGCGGTCGACGCGATCCGGGGAGAGAGCGCCGTGAAAGTGACGGAGCAGGGCGATGTGGTACTGGACCTCGGGGAGCTGCTCCAAAACCTGAAAAACAGGCTGGTGGAAGAAGGCCTCGGTTTCATGGAGAAGGTCCCCATCCCGAAAGACGCGGGGATGTTCGTGCTTTTCACCGCCGATGAACTGGGATTGGCGCGGGGTGGCGTTCACCTCCTCGATACCATGAACTGGGTACTGCCCCTCCTGGCCGTTCTCCTCTTCGCGGCCGCCATCGCCATCTCCAGCGACCGCAGGAAGTTCCTTATGGCATCGGGCATAGCCATAGCCCTGGCAATGGCCATATCCCTGATAGCCATCAACTTCACCGAGAACCAGCTTCTAGGCCTGGTCGAGGTGGAGACCAACCTCCTGGCCGCCCAGGTCGTGTGGAACCGGCTCTTCCGCGGTCTGGTGCAGGTACAATGGGGGCTCCTCGCCCTGGGCGTGGTGGTGGCCGGGGGAGCGGCGGTGGCCGGCCCGTACGGGTGGGCGACCTGGCTGCGCTCAAAGATCGCACATCTCTTCGAGGCATGGCAGGACCGGCGCCGCAGGGGCGTAAAGGAACCGGGGCCGGTCGGCAAGTTCGTGGAGGCCCACAAAATGGCCTTCCGTGTAAGCGGACTTGTCCTCATCGTATTCGTACTCCTTCTCCTGCCCAAGGTGACGGCGGCAGCGGTTATCGCCTCCTCCATCGCATTTCTGGTCTACCTGGTGGTCATCGAACTGCTGCGGGCGCCCGCACCCGCGGAAGGCGCCGGGGAGGAAACGATCGCGGGCGATGAAGGGGCCGGCGACTCCGGGAAGGACGAGAAGACGGAGGAGGCCGAGGAGGGTACTTCCGGCAGATAACTGGCTCGCTAAGCACGGAGAGGCCGGGCGGTCGCGGGGGGCTCATGCCGCTCCCCGCTTTCTCACTCCTTGCTGGATGGAAGGGGGGCCGCGGCGGGCATGGAGGCTTCTTCGCAGGGAGGTGCGGTGCCGGCCTCTCTCTCACCCGCCACACCCCGTCTCTCCTGGAGCGCCCGCACTATCTCCGCGCCTATCCCTGATGGCCCGGGTTGATGGGTATGCATGGAGAACAGAAGGCCGGAAATGATATCCCGGCCTTGAATCGTATCCGCTAACGGCTCCGCTAGACTGCAGCCTCCGCGGGGGGTTGCTGTTTCCACCAGTTCCTGATCATGAAGGCCAGGACTATACGGACGATGCCTACGACAATCGCGTAGATGCCGATGAAGAGGATCGCCGTCCATATGCCCAGGCCCGGCCTGAACATGAAGATGAAACCGATGACCACCGAGAGCAGCCCGGTAATGCCGAACAGCACTTTCAATCCCGTGCTGGCCTGCATTTCGAAAGCCGCGAACAGCTCCACGAAACCATAGGCTATGAGATATACGATAACCAGGACCAGAAAGGCCCCCAGGCCGACCCCGGGACGGGCCAGCACGATGATGCCGACAATAACCTCCAGCAGACCGAAGAGCAGGGTTAAAACCCACTTCTCTTTGCGGGTAATCTCCACTATCGCCTGTACGACGTGGAAGACGCCGTCCACCAGGGCCAGCGCCCCGAAGAAAATAAGCAACACGAGTGTGGTGGCGGCGGGCCATACCAGGATGATGATCCCGAAGAGCAGGGTCAGCAATCCGCTGAGCAGGGTTAGCTTCCAGTTCCTGATGACGAACGCCGGTTCCATGTATTCCTCCTTTCCCAGACCCGTTTCAACCTCACATTATTCTTCCCCGCGCCATTATATATCAAGCATGCGCCCTCGGCCCGCTGCTCCCGCACCCGGCACCGCCGTTCATCCCCTCCCGGCGCGCCCTGCTATAATTATCTGGCCCGTACAAAGAAAGCGTTTCTATCCGGGAGGGACGTTATGAAAGTCATCGTAGTCGGGGCCGGTACCTCTGGACTGGCCGCAACCCGCACCCTGCGCAAGAGAGGCGCCGACGTCGTTGCCCTGGAGGCAAAAGATGCCGCGGGGGGGCGAATAATCGGAGCGCGCAGGGACGGCTATATCATGGACCTGGGCGCACAGTTCTTCTTCAAGTCCTATGACACCACCTTCGGGCTCTGCAGGGAGCTGGGGCTGGAGGAAGATATCGTGCCCTACCCCCTGAAGATAGCCATATGGAAGAAGGGGCGGCCGCACGTAGCCGTTGCCTCCCTGGACCCCCGGGTCCTGTGGGAGAACCGCGCCGACATGCTCCGCTTACGCCTCTTCTCGCCACGGGGGATAGTGCAGATGGCCCGTATCCTGCATACGGTCTTCCGGAGGCGCCGCGACCTCCATTTCATCGACTATGGGAACATGCTCGACCTCGACGACGAGAACCTGGCCGACTTCACCCTGCGGCGAGGCGGTAAAGAGGCCCTCGAGTATCTCATCCAGCCCATGGCCTCCCTCCTCACCTTGGGGGAACCGGAGGATGTGGGGGCTGGTTACGGTCTCGCCCTTTTGCGGTATTGCTTCGGCGGCCTCTCCACCCTGAAACACGGTATCGGCTCCCTGGCCGAGCGCCTCTACGAGGAGTGCACCGGCGACGTGCGCCTCTCTGCGCCGGTCAAAGGCATCGTCATCGAGGGGGGTGGGGTGAAGGGCGTGGAGACCGCGGACGGCCTGATGGAGGCCGACGCGGTTATCTGCACCGCCACCGCGACCAAAGCCCTCGAGCTCATGCCCGGCCTCCCCGACGGGCTGCGCAAGCCCATGGAGAAGGTCAGCTACAGCGCCTGCTGCCACGTGATGTTCGGCCTTGAACGCCACCTTCTCCCCGAGGGGGTGTGGGCGCTGGCGCTCCCGCGCAAGGAGGGCACCTACATGTCGGGCTTCTCGGACGACTGCGTCAAGTCGCCGTCTTACACGCCCCCGGGTGGGGGGATGGTGCATTGTTTTACCTTCGGGAAATATGCCCGCGAGCTCAATGGGATGAAGGACGGCGAGGTCTTGTCACGCCTGAAGGGCGAGATACGGCGCTTCATCCCCTCCATGCCCGCGGAGCCCCTCTTCTCCGAGATCTACCGCTGGGACGAGGCGGTCTGCCTCTCTCCCCCGGGCATGCTGAGGGAGATCTATCGCCTCAAGCGGGACCACTGGCGGGACGTGAAGGGATTGTACCTGGCGGGAGAGTACCTGAACATGCCCTCCGTGGACGGCGCCCTGCGCAGCGGCATCGACGCCGCCGAAGCCGCCCTGAGGGGTTGCTAGGCAGGAACCCGGTCTGCGACCTATGCATGAGCAACACCGATAAAACAAGACCTTGCATATATGCTTCCCGGGGCCGGAAGGCACTCGTCTCTTGACCGCGGCCTCCTCGCCCGACCGCGAAACTGGATTAATCATGGGATCGTGTCTTCGATCTTCCATTTGCCCGATCCTTGGGTTATCGATTCATCTCGTTGGCGAAAACCGAAGATCGAAGACTCGACCCCATCCCACCTACCGGCAGACCCTTTCGCCCCTATCGAGGTCGCCGAGCCATCGCCCCATAAAGCGGTTGTAGAGTACGAGGTGGCCGCATGAGGCGAGAAACTCCGCAGGGATACGGTACACGTCCTTAGGGCAGACGGACAGACAACGGTAACAACGGATGCATTGCTTATGGATGACCGGACCCGGTGCGAGAGAGATGTTGCTTGCCGGGCATGCGGTCACGCACAATCCGCACTGATCGCAATGCGCCGCTATCATTTTCAACTTGGGTACCATCAGCCTGATCACCGGGTCGCTCGCCGCAAGCCCTAGGAGATCATAGAAACTCCAACCTGGTCTCAGGGCATCGCGCTTGCTTTCCGGCAGCGACCCGGGCTTTCCCTCTGCGACATGCTCGGCCAGCGCATTGGCAAACCCGCGGGCAAGGGCAAGGTCATGCTCGTCGGGCCGGCCCGGGTATCTGCCGTAAGCAGCCGGGACTGCGAAATTGTACTGTCCGCGGCATCGGAATCCTCCCACCACATCCGCCCCTTTCCGCCGCAAGAGATATGTCTGGTCGTAGAGGACCCTGCCCGGGGACTCCGCCGATGTGGCAAAAACGAACGAGGGCTTGCCGTCGAGGGCCGGAAGTCCGCGCAGGAACTCCCGGAAAGGAGATGGCGCCCGGCTCGCCAGGCAGAAAGTCCCGACGCCGAGGAGGTCACAGCCCGTTGCATCCTGCTGGGCCGCGCTACTCATGGGGATGATCCGCGTGGAGTGCCCTTGGTCTTGAAAGGCTTGGGCCATCGCCTCGGCCACCTTATACGTATTGCCGGTCATCGAGAAGTAGATCATCTTGATGTCCATCTTGCATACCCCCCTACTTGACGAACCTGAATACCATCTCTTCAACAACCTTCGCCGCCTTTTCTATGTCGACCAAGTCGCTGCTAATTGCGTAAGGGATCTGCAAGCCGTCGATCATGCAGACAAGGATTATGGCGGATGTGTGAAAGTCGATCTCCCTGAACACCCCTCTCCTGGCGCCCTCCCTCAGCATTGCCTCTACCCGGTTGATGGCGTTCCTGTACGCCCCGGCCAGATACGACCGCTCCTCCATATCACCCACTTTGAGCCTGTCGCTGGATATGGCCTCCATGAGCAGGCCTATTACGCCGGCTACCTCCTGGAAAACCCCCATGAAAACATGGATGAACTCCCGCAGCCGTTCCTCTGAATCCTGAATGGCCTCGAGTTGCCCGTAAGCTTTCTCCTGGATGAGATGGAGCATCGTCTCGAGGGCCTTGGCGAGGAGTTCCTCCTTGCTCTTGAAGTACAGGTATATAGTCCCCTTGCTGATGCCCGCGGCTTCCGCAATGTCCGACATCTTCGTATTCGCGTATCCGTTTTCCCTGAATACGTTGAAGGCGTTACCTATAATCAAGAGCTTCTTGCGGTCAACATCTACGGTCCTGGGGCTCATTTATTACCTCCTATAATAAATAACTGACCAGTCAGTTATTTATTATCCTATTCCGGCGCTCGCATCGTGTCAAGGAAGATACCATGGTGTCAGCTACAACCTGGTGTAGGAGAGCGGGGTAGACATCTCCACGAACTAAAAAAGCGGCGGCCCTCAGGCCACCGCGCATTGCTCTTAACGCAGCGATACGGCTAGGCAGGTCTGTCCTCTTCCTCTTCTTCCTCTTCTTCCTCTTCTTGCCGCACGCGGCAGGCGCCGGATATTCACGTCGGCACCCCCAGGCGCGGCAGCACGAAACCGCTGAGGATAAGCCATGCCGCCACGATGATTATCAGGATCAACCACTCCATCTTCCTCAATCCTTGGTCCGTACCGGACCGTCACCAGGGACGTCACGTGGAGCGGGTGCTGCATCCGCCGGACGTGGTCCCCTTGTCCATGCCGCCGATACCGATGACGGAAAACATCTTCTTTACCCGCCCCGACCCGCACTTGGCACACTCGAGACGCTCGACGTCCGCGTCCTCGGCCTGGCGGAAAAACGCGTCGAAGCGATGCCCGCATTCCTCGCATCGATATTCGAAAATCGGCATATCTACCTCCCTTATAAAACGAGGTTCATCTCCGAGAAGTGTGGGTAGCTACCGTCAGGCATAGGGGTCAGGCCTCGGATTGTGCCTGAACTGGCCACGCGACATGGATGGCGAGGAAGTTCTATCCTCCCTGATATCGCTGCATATCGGCTTAGATTAATGAGTCCGTCAGGCACAATCCGAGGCCTGACCCCTATGCCTGACCACAATATCACCATACTATTCACCTACACTTCTCGGAGATTAACCTAAAACGATAACACGTTTAATGTAGCTCCGCATACCGGCATCATCAATGATGTAGCTCAAGTGTGGGGTCTGTGCCTTGACATCTGCATGCCTTGTTGCGTCGGCTATTCAGGGCAACTCCCATTTCGACGCTGAGCGCATCAAGGGTGCGTCTGGATCCCTCATTTCCACTCGACACGTCTTTCTCGGGCAACCCGCCGGTAACATGTTTCATACGGAAATCCGACAGAATCACCCGTTTGTGTCTCAAGGATGAAGTGGCGATTCCCGATTATTCTAATGCGGGGAAGACGACAAAAACGGAGGCTTGCACAAGCCCTTATTTCATGGTGAGCGGCGCAACGAGGTGTTCGCAAGATGAGGTTTCAAAATGGTTACGGGGGCATGCTCTTCCCCGCACTCCTCTTCTCGTTCCTGCTGGTCTTCATGTTCGCCGTCCCCGCCTTCTCCGCGGACCTTCCCGAGCCCCCCGCCAGGGAAGCCCGTATCCTCCTGGGTTTCAAACAAGCGGCGACTCAGGCGGAGCTAACCAGCCTGCGCACGGCCATCGAAGGCCTGCTCTCCGCCCTCCCGGAATGGGAGGGGCCGGAACTCCTCCTGCCCAACGTCGCCCGCATCCGCCTGCCGGACATCCCGGACCTGCCCCGACTCAAGGAACTGCTGGGGTCGCTTCCCTTCGCCTCCTTTGTGGAAGATGACCACGTGGTCTCAGCCTCCGCCACGCCGAACGACCCCAGGTATTCCGAGCAGTGGCACCTGCCCTCCGTCTCCGCGCCCCAAGCCTGGGACATCACCACCGGTTCCAGCGACGTGACCATCGCGGTCATCGACACCGGGGTGAACTACAACCACCAGGACCTCCAGGGCAAATGCGTGGCGGGGTACAACTTCGTGGACCGAAGCACGGATGCCATGGACGATCACGGCCATGGTACCCACGTCGCCGGCATAGCCGCCGCGACGGGGAACAACTCCACCGGCGTAACGGGGGCGGACTGGAACGCCCGCATCATGCCCATCAAGGTCCTCGACTCGCAGGGATCCGGCTACGATTCGGACGTGGCGGCGGGCATACGCTACGCCGCCGACAACGGCGCCGAGGTCATCAACATGAGCCTCGGCAGCTCCGAGTACTCCTATACCCTCAGCGAGGCGGTGAACTACGCCTTCAACAAGGGGCTGGTCATCGTGGCGGCCGCCGGCAACGAGGCCTCGAGCGTCAGCTACCCCGCCGCCTGTGACCACGTCATAGCCGTGGGGGCCCTGGAGTCCAGCGATTCCCTGGCATATTTCTCCAATCGTGGGTCCGCCCTGGATCTCACCGCCCCGGGCGTCTCCATCCTCTCCACCATACCCGGGGGCTACGGCAAGATGAGCGGCACCTCCATGGCCTCGCCGGTGGTGGCGGGGTGCGCTTCCCTGGTCCTGGCGGCACACCCGGGATACGTTTCGTCCCAGGTCGAGCAGGCCCTGAAAAACGGCGCGACGGACCTCGGCAGCCCCGGCTTCGACACTAATTACGGGTACGGAAAGGTGAACGCCTACGCGGCCGTGAGCGGAGAGCAGCCCGCGCCGGTCCCCGATCCCGGTGGCGGGGATTGGAACCCCCCCGAGCCGGGGGGGGAAACGGTCTGGTATCTGGCGGAGGGGTACACGGGCAGCGGTTTCAACACCTACGTGCTGGTCCAGAACCCGAACGCGGAGGCAGCACAGCTGCGCGCGGAGTACGTGGATACCCGCGGGAGCTACCTGGAGGAGTATTACAGCCTGGGGGGCGGCTGCCGCCTCACCCTCAACCTCAATGCCATCTTCCCGGACAGCGAGGTTTCCACGTGCATCTCCTCATTGAACGATGTGGGTATAGTGGTGGAGCGTTCCATGTATTTCAACTGTGCGGGACACGACGGCGGCCACTGCACCCCCGGCAGCCCCGGCCTCTCCGACACGTGGTATTTCGCGGAGGGATATACCGGACCCGGTTTCGATGAGTACATCCTCGTGCTCAATCCATGGTTCAGCAGCAACCAGATGCGGCTGACCCTCTACGACGCCGCGGGCGGAGAGCAGACCTACGACTACTGGCTCCTCCCCGCCTCCCGCCTCACCGTACACGTCAACGATCTTGCTCCCGGCAAGGATGTCTCCGCCAAGGTGGAGACCGGCTACGGGGCGGTCGCCGAGCGGGCCATGTATTTCGACTATGCGGGCCGCAGGGGCGGACACTGCACCAAGGGCTCACCTTCTCCCTCCACCACCTGGTTCTTCGCCGAAGGTTATACCGGACCCGGCTTCGACGAATGGCTGCTCCTCTATAATCCCTCCAGCTCCGACCGTACCGCCACCGTGACCTATCGCTTCACCGATGGGGCACAGATGCAGGCAAACTACATCGTCAGGGCCAGGAGCAGGTTCTCCGTTCATGTCAACGACGAGGCTCCCGATCGCGAGGTGGCCATTAAGGTGGACTCCGGGGGGGAGGGCCTGCTGGCCGAGCGGTCCATGTACTTCAATTACCGCGGGATCTGGGGCGGCGGCCATTGCACCGAAGGCGCCAGGTATCCGGCGCAGCGCTGGGACCTGGCGGAGGGCTACACCGGGCCGGGCTTCGAGACCTGGATACTCATCCAGAACACCAGCCCCTACGAGGCGGCCGAGATACGCATGGCCTTCATGGGAGGCGCGGGCATCGCCTCCACCCGTACCTACCAGCTGACCCCGGGCTCGCGCACCACCATCTACCTCAACGACATCACCGCGCCCGGCGACGTATCCGTTTCCCTCTATTCCGCCAACGGCGTACCGGTGATCGTGGAGAGGGCCATGTACTTCAACTACAACGGCATCACCGGCGGATCGGCCAGCATGGGCACCGATTGAACGTACGACCTTCCATTTCCTCCCATAGGGCAGCGCATTGCGTTGCCCCCCCGTTTGCGGCCATGTTAGTATTTAACCACTCCCGAGGCGGGACACCCTACCGGCTGGAGCACTGCATCCAGGGCATGGATGGAACCGCGAGCCGTATACGCGAGTCAAATACGAGGAAGCGAGAGAGAGGATAATGGGCAGGATTTCTTACTGGTACTCCGGGCTGAGCCGTGGTGCGAAGACGGCCATCACCGTCTGCGGGATCGCGGTCGCCGTTATCGTCGCCGCGGTCATCCTCTACATGGTTCTCACACCGGAGAAGGTCGAGGTGCGCTACGGCACTATCGTGCGTGACCCCATCGACGGATACGTGTGGGAGAACAACACCCAGACCATCTGGGTGAATCCCTCCGAGGCCGGTAACTACAGGATAGAATACATCGACAAGCTCAGCCCCGAGCACGAGGAGCAGCTGAAGCAGGAGCAGGAGAAGATCGCCTCAGAGCAGCAACAGTTGGAGGAGTCCACGGGATTGGAGGCCATGGAGACGGCTTTCCCCACGGATACCCTGGCCCAGTTGAACACCCTGCAACAGAACATCGAGACCATGGGCCAGGACATCATCTCCGGCATGGAGATGGCCAACGAGATCTACGAGGCACAGGTCACCCTCATGGAGTACCGCAACCAGGTGGCGACCATGCAGCTGCCGCCGGAATTCGAGGGCCTGAGGCAGCAAGCCCTGCAGATATTCGATATGTACATCAAGGCGTGCGACCTCTACCTCGAGGCCATCGCCAGCGGGGACCTTACCCTGGTGGACCAGGCCAACGCGCTCATCCAGGAGGCCAGCGGAATGATCCAGAGCCTCATCCCCTCGTATTGATCCGGTCTGCTTCCGAAACGCACACGTGCGATTTTTTTACGGCCCGGGCTGGCTGACTCTCACATCCTCCGTTCCGACCGGCCCCATTGTTCTCGCGCAGTGTGTTCCAAGCGGACTATGCCCGGGCGTAATGAAGTCTTCGTTACACACGCGGTCGTCTTAACGTTGGAGGCGGTGAATGCAATCGCCGGGTGTCCGTGCTAAATTAATGCGAGCATTCAAGGATGGTGGGTCGGCGCCGATATCGGAAGAGTAATCCCGCATATGCAAGGTTGCCGCCATTCAGAGCAAGACGAGGAGTGAGAGATGGAAGAGGGAGTGAAAGAGAAACCGAAGCTGATGTTCCGTTTGCTGGAGAGCGCTTTCATGGCCCAGTTCTACGTCGGCAAAGCGCTGTCCACCATATTGCCGCCATCCATCCTCTACCTCATCCCCAAGGCCATGGGCACCGCCTTCTTCTACGCCCGGCCGGGGATGCGCCGGCGCCTCGCGGCCAAGATCTCCGACGCCATGCCCGAGGTCACCGACCCCCGTGAGCTATCACGCATCGGGCGCGAGGCTTGCGCCAGCGTTTTCATGCCCCTTTTCGACATCTTCACCCTGGCGAGGCACGGAGATCGCTACATGCGCGAACTGCGGGTGGAGGGCATGGAAAAGGTCGGGGAAGCGGAGGCCGAGGGCAAGGGAATCATCTTCACCGGCCCGCATATCGGCGGCATCACCATCATCCACGCGGTCATGGCGCGCCTGGGCAAACCCTACACACCCATCGCCTTCAATCCCAAGGATACGGTGATGCCGCGCTACATCGAGACACTCGAGTTTTACGGCGGTTTCCTGGGATGCGACACCGAGGAGCCGGTCTTCTTCGTCGGGGAGGATATCATCCCCAAGATCAGGGAACATCTTTCCGCCGGCAAACGCCTGGGCTTGACCTTCGACGTGGATGGCAACGGAATCGTGGAGTTCTTCGGGCGGCCGGCCGCCCTGGCCAGCGGTCTGGCCCACTTCGCCTACGATACCGGCGCCCCCATCGTCGCCTTCTCCCTGCAGCGGGGAAAGGGCCCATTCGACAATCTCATGAAGATCTACGGGATCGTCCGCTGCGATACCGCGGCTGAGCGCAGGAGTGAGGTCGCGCGCATAATGCGCGAGGTAGTCGCGTATGGCGAAGAGACGATCCGCGATATCCCCGGACAATGGATAAGCTGGTTCGGGCTCTGGCAGTGGTGGGACAACGCCCGCGAGATCATGGAGAAAAAGGCCGGGAAACAGGGGTAGGGCGAAGCTCCCGGTGATGACGATGCACCTGCCGGGAGGAAGGCACGCGGCGGAAGAGACCGCCGCTCTCTACAAGCGCGGCACGCTAGAAGGGGCGGAGGAGCCCGCGCAGGGAGGCGGATAGTGGATATATCGCAAGGCATCCTGTGCTGTCCGGACTGCAAAGGACCGCTGGACCATACCGAAGCCGGTTTGTACTGCCCGGCCTGTACGGTGGACTACGGTGAACTGGACGGGATGTGGGACCTCGTACCGCGGGATTCATCGGCCCTCAAACTCTCGGAGCGGAATCATTACACCGGGAAGGTAGACTATTTTCTGCACATGCATGCCACCTGGAACCGCAGCCCCTTCTACCGCCATTACCACGCCTGCTTCCTGGACGAACTGCGTATCCTGCCGCATGCTTCCCTTATCCTGGAGACGGGGTGCGGCCTCGGCCATGACGGCCTGGAGCTGCTGCGCAGCGGCTATCGCGTAGTGGAGACGGATATATCGCCGGGGCAGCTGGCACAGGCCCGCTGCCTGCACGAGGCGGAAGGCTTCTCCGCGGCCTCCACACACCTCCTGGCGGATGCCGAAAACCTGCCCTTCGCCTCGGGGAGCTTCGACGCAGCATTCACGGTGGCCTCCCTGCACCATCTCCCCGATCCGCTCACCTCCTTGCGCGAGGTACGGCGAGTTCTGAAGCCGGGAGGGATCTTCGTGCTGGGCACCGAGCCCAACAGCTGGCAGAACTACACCATCTATCCCCTGGGAAAAGCGCTGCTCAAGGCCGCCAGGAGCATCGCGGGCGTTCCCATCGGCGGCGAGGAGATGGTCTCCGAGGCGGATAAGCTCACCGAGGGATTCTCCCGCCGCCAGCTGGAGGATCTCCTGCGCAACGCGGGATTCACCCGTATCGAATTGCAGCCCGCGGGTTATCTATCCGCGGCCATATTCTTCCTCTCTACCGAGATCTCGCAGATGGTGGGGCGCGATATCAAGCTCTTTCCCCTGGAAAGGGCGGTCATTCCCCTGGATGGGGCGCTGGGAAGGCTCCCCCTCCTCTCGCACTATCCCTGGCACTGGAACGCGGCTGCCTCGTAGCGGGGCGCGAAAGGCGTTTCAGCCTCGCCATCCTGGGTATAATGCGTAAAGTAGCCACTTGCAGGCTTTTTGTTACGATAGTGTTACGAACGGGTTGTGATTCTGTTACTTTACTCATGGGTAACTTGATTTGATAGATAAACAATGTTAGATATATGTGTATAAGCAAGTACGACGGAAGCTATTTTCCGGGTAGATCAGCGGACGAGTAAAGGTTGAGGATATAACGTAACAAGCGGGCACGAACTGGGGGTGTTGGAGGACAAAAACTCGGGTACAAAAGGCAAGTCTCACTCGGGCGGAGAATCAGTTTATTTTTGATATTTCCTTTACATCCCGATAGAAACCTTTAACCCAGACTCCTCCTCTTCACCTCACCGGTTGCTTCCACCGCTTTGCACGAAGGACGGGGTGCCGGAGACCCGCGGACAGGTCGAGCGGCACCATGGCGATGAGAGACAGAAGAGAAGCAATGAGGGTAGCCCTGGTACACGAATGGCTCACGAATATTGCGGGCTCGGAGAGGGTGCTTCTGGCACTGCACGAACTGTATCCCGAGGCTCCCGTCCATACCTCCGTGTTCGTTCCCGAGGAGTTCCCACAACTGGAAGATGCCGACGTCAGGACATCTTTCCTGCAGAAAATACCCGGAGCCAGGACCAGGCACCAGGCCTTTCCGCTCCTGCGCACGGTGGCCTTCGAGCGCTTCGATCTCTCCGCGTTCGACGTGGTGATCTCATCCAGCCATGCGGAGGCCAAGGGGGTCATCACCCCGCCGGAGACCCTGCACATCTGCTACTGCTACACACCTATACGCTACTACTGGAGCGGATACCATCATTACCTGCAGAACCCGCGTTTTGGCGTCCTGAATCCCATCGTCAAGGCGGTAATGCCGTACATGACCAACTACCTGAGGGTGTGGGACCGCTGCGCGGCCGACCGCGTTGACCTCTTCGTGGCCATAAGCGATCACGTGGCGAAGCGCATCAAGAAATACTACCGGCGTGACGCGGACGTGATCTACCCACCGGTGAATACCTCCTGGCTCGATATCTCCTCCAGCGTAGACGAGTATTTCCTCCTGGTAGGAAGGTTGATCCCCTACAAGCGGGCGGACATAGTGGTGGAGGCTTTCAACCGGCTCGGCCTGCCCCTGAAGGTAGCGGGAACCGGTTCGGAGCTGGATGCGCTGCGCGGCATGGCAGGCCCCAACGTTGAGTTCCTGGGGCGGGTACCCGATGCGGAGCTGCGAGAACTGTACTCGCGCTGCCGGGCGCTGGTCTTCCCGCAGGAGGAGGATTTCGGAATCGTGCCCCTGGAGGCCATGGCCGCGGGCCGGCCCGTCATCGCCTACCGCGCGGGGGGCGCCCTGGAGACGGTAGTGGAAGGCGAGACGGGGATGTTCTTCGACCGCCAGGACGCGCAGTCGCTCATGGAATGTGTAAGAGATTTCGACCCCGGGCGTTTTAATCCTGAAAGAGCCCGTGAGCGTGCCTTGAGATTCGATGTCGAGGTGTTCAAGGAGCAGATCAAGAATTACGTCGCTGACGCGTGGGAACGCTTTGCGGATTATCCGGCTACTCTGACCAAAGTGGGGCGCCTGATGAGCATGCCCACACCTGACACAAAAGCGGAGGGGGAGCATGGAAAAACAGCTGACGAAAAACGGATTGTCTGAGGCCGAGGTCGTGGCGGCAAAGCCGCAGCCGGTCCTGCCCGACGCGGGGCCGATCACGGACGAGGAGCTTCTGGCTATTCTCTCCGAGGCGGAAAAGAGCCTGCTGGAGCGCCCGGTATCAAGACAGGTCGAGGTCGTAGCCCGTATAGCCTCGCGCCTGCTCGTGGATGCGCTGGCGTTGTTCGGAGCTATGTGGATCGCTTACTGGCTCCGTTTCGAGAACGCCTATATCGTCAGGATCTTTCCACCCGAGAGCGCGGCGACCTTCAACGGCATAGCGCTGGCCATCCTGGGCACCTCCCCTGTCCTGTTTTTCGCCCTCAAGATATGCGGGATGTACGACACGCGCACGCGCCTGCGCATCCTGGACCGCATACCCAAGATCGTGGGGGCGGTGAACGTCTACCTCGTTTTTCTGCTCATAGTATCCTTCCTGCTGGACACCTCGGTGGCGACCCGCGGTTTCCTGGTCTTCTTCTGGGCGTTTTCCATCGTCTTCCTGTTCGCCGGCCGGTTCATCCTGCAAGTAAGCCTCTCCATCGCCGGTATCAGCGACGTGGTGATGCGCAACACGCTTATCGTGGGCTCGGGCAAAGTGGGCAAGGAAGTCGCGCGCAAACTGCAGAGGCACGATACCTTCGGCCTGCGCCCGGTAGGTTTCATCGATGACGATCCCCTCTACACGGATTTCGACGAACCCGAGCTGCGTAACCTGTGCGTGCTGGGAGGGCTCAACGACCTGTCCCGCATCATCGGTGACTTCGACGTGGAGAAGGTGGTCATCGCCTTCACCGGAGCCACTTCGGAGCAACTCCTGGACCTGGCCTCGAAATGCAACAAGATGGGCGTGGAGTGCTCCATTATCCCCCGCCTCTTCGAGGTGATCACCGACGAGATAATGGTCAACGAGATAGGGGGCATCCCCCTCATCCGCCTGCGCGAGAAGAAGATCAACGGCTACCGGAGGCTGCTCAAGTCCGCGGAAGACTATGTGCTCGGCAGCATCGCGCTCCTGCTCACCTGGCCGATAATCCTCTTTACCGCCATTGCCATCAAGGTGGATTCGCCCGGCCCGGTCTTTTTCCGCCACAAGAGGGTGGGCAAGAACGGCAAGTGCTTCAACTGCTTGAAGTTCCGCTCCATGGTGGACGGCGCATACGGGATGCAGGGGGATATGGTCAATGGAGACGCCGATGCCGCGCATGGCTGGCTGTGCTGGAAAAACCAGGAAGATCCCCGCGTTACGCGGGTGGGAAAATGGATACGCAAGTTTTCCATCGACGAGCTGCCACAGCTGTTCAACGTCCTCTCGGGCAAGATGAGCATGGTGGGACCGAGACCCCATATCAAGGAAGAGGTCCAGCAGTACAAGGGATGGCACAAGCAGAGGCTCAACGTGAAGCCCGGCATTACCGGCCTGTGGCAGGTCAGCGGCCGCAGCGATCTACCCTTCGACGAGATGATCAAGCTCGACCTCTACTACATCGAAACCTGGTCCGTGTGGACGGACTTCAAGATCATTATGAGGACCTTCTCCGCTATCGTCTCCTCCAACGGCGCTTACTAGCGGCGTGGGATATTGATATTCGCCCTCTGGCGGCGCGTAGAGTTTAGCGTAGGGGGGTTGGGGGGAAACCGGACGGCTTGCCAGCCGCCCGGTTTTGATTTTCGCCCGTCTTCTTCACACCGGTCCGGCGCGGCGTGTTTCCATACGATGCCGGAGGTCTCCCGACGGTTCCTCTGGCTGCTTGTCTTCAACCACCCCGGCATACAGGCTCACGGGAGGCCGAAGGGGATAAATCCTGAGTGGTTCTTCTCCGGCAAGCGTGGGAGCGGTTGCTTCTCCGGGAGAACAACCGGTCATGTTTGCCGGCATATCGTCCGAAGGGTAAGAAAGCATGGTTCTCTTCCGGGAAGTGTGGGCGAATCGATGATGGGACTTGTGTTGACGGGTGCTTCTGTTCGGTTGACGGATTCGGCAGCAGCGGATCGGAAAGGGAGATGTGAAATGAAGGATTATTTCTCCACCGCGTATCTCGAGAAACAGTATGACCTGATGGCACAGAACTACAACGACGACCGGCATCTCTTCGACAATTCATCGCAACTGGAGCGGTTGGGCGGATTGGTGAACAAGGGAGCCCGGGTGCTTGATGCCGGTTGCGGCTCGGGCATACCCGCCGCTGCATACTTCGTCGCTCTGGGATGCGAGGTGATCGGCGTCGACATCTCCAGGAAGATGATCGAGCTGGCCGAGAAGAACGTGCCGGGGGGCGAATTCATACAGGGAGACCTCCTCGATATCCATTACCCGCCCGGTCACTTCGACCTCATTATCTCCTTCTACTGCCTGTTCCACATCCGGAAAAAACTGCAGAACAGGGCCTTCGTGGAGTTCTTCGACCTCCTCAAGCCCGGGGGCCATGCGTATTTCACCCTGGCGGGTGAGGGATACACCAAGAAGCCTCATTTCGAGGGAACCATCAAGTTCGGCGAATATCTCCTGCCCTACGCGCACTTCACGCCGCAACAGTACCACGATATGCTGGAGGATGATGGTTTCAAGATACTATCCATGGAGAACCTCACCATTGGTGGTGAAACCATGCTCTGGGTGATGGTCGGGAGATAAGCAATGTTTGGAAAGCATGAAAAGGAGCTGCACTTCAGCCAGAGGGCCAAGCTCGTAGCCTCCCACCTGAAACTGGGCCACTCCCTTATACCCCATATCAAGAAGCACCTCCACAAGATCAGCCAGGGGAAAGCCCCGATCATCTGGCTGCAGGGCCAGAACTGCACCGGTTGCTCGGTATCGCTTATGAACAGCGAGCATTTCAGTCCGGTCGATCTCGGCTACGAGAAGCTGTCCCTGCGCTACCAACCGGATATCATGTCCGCCTCCGGTCTCCAGGCGGAAGCCGCAATCGAGGAAACCGAGTCCGAGAAGGGGATGGGGTACATCCTGGTGGTCGAAGGATCCATACCTACCGGCGAGTTCTCGCGCTTCTGCACCTTCGGTTTGAGCGGAGATAACAAGGACTTGAGCGGAAGAAAGGTCCCGGACGACAAGACCATCGAGGATTGGTTGAAAGAACTGGTGCCTGGAGCCGAGGCGATCATCGCGGTCGGAAACTGCGCCGCTTTCGGCGGAATCCCCTCGCTCCTTTCGGAAGTTACTGGCGCCATATCCATCGGAGAGGTGGTGGCGGGTATCGATGCTCAGCAGCAAGTATTGAATGTATCGGGATGCCCTCCCCACCCGGACTGGATCGTCGGTACCATCATCGATGTCCTGCTCTGGAAATCAGGGCAAAAAGAAGCCCCGGAACTCGACGAACACAACCGTCTCGTGGAGTTCTACGGGGACAAAATACACGACCACTGCGAAAGGAAGCAGGCTTTCGAAGAGAAAAGATTCCTGCTGGACTGGAACGATGACGGAGCGCAGGAAGCACCGTGTCTCCTGAAGCTGGGTTGCCGGGGGCCCAGGACACACGGCGATTGTCCCATCCGCCTCTGGAACCTGCACGTCAACTGGTGCGTGGGCGCCAACGCCCCCTGCCAGGGATGTGCCGAGCCCGGCTTCCACCTGAAACTCCCCAAGCCCCACCCCTGACGGGATGCGGAACCGCAAGCACTCGATCGCTCACCTTGCGGTTCATTAGAGGCGGAGATAGAGGAGCCGCCTCACCGCGAACCCCGCTTTGGTCGTGCCGGGAAAGGACTTCTCCACCCGGGTGGAGTGCCTGGAGGGGCTGGACATCGCGGTCGAGCGCACCATGATCTGGGGAGGGGGCAATGAGGGCCGCTCCTCGGTGGGGGTCACCTCCCCCGCCACCTGCTGGTACCTCCCCGAGGGCTGCTCCGACTACGGCTTCGAGACCTGGACGCTCATCCAAAACCCCAACGAAAGGGATGTCATCTGCGACGTGACCTACATGATCCAGGGGGAGGAGCCGGTGACGGTGCCCAAGGCGATGGAGAGACCGAGATCCACCGTCGGGGAATACCCCACAGGCAGCCCGGTGGCGGCGGGAACCTGGACACATGTCTTCGTCCGAAATATCCTGCCGGTTCAGTCGGCCTTCTTGTTCTTGTCCAGATACGAAGTGGGGTCGGTCCAGGACTCGCTGCGTTCCGGTTCCTTGTCGGGGTCATGTTCCGGCGGCGGGCCGTGAAAATGGGAGGAGTCGTACTCGTATCCCTTGTAGTCGTCGGGGTTCACCCGTTTGCCCTCCACCCTGATCACCTTGGCCGGATTGCCCACCACCACGGAGTAAGGCGGGACGTCCTGATCCCATACCACCGCGTTGAGTCCGATCTCGGCGTATTCGCCGATAGTCGCGCTGCCGCCGACCATGGCGCCGTGATAGATCTGTACGTAGTCGCGCACGTCCATGAAGGGTTTGTTCTCCGGCAGGCCCACGGCGCCCACGGCCACGTGGGAATAGATACGCACCCCCTTGCCGATACGCGTCTGGCGCCCGATGAGGGTGGCCACGGGATGGTCGAGATGGAAGTCGGGCCCGATGTCGGCGTCGGGATGTATCTCGACCCCGCACAGCCAGTAATTCAACCTGTAGCCCAGGAAAGCCAGGTTGGCATGCCCCCTTACATAAAGCGTGCGATAGATACGGTAGAGAGCGATAGCCTGGTTGCCGGGATGGAGCAGGACATCACGCACCAGACCGCCCATCCCCTTGCGCTTCATCGCCAGCTTGAGATCGTCCAGGAAGTGTGCGCGCTCGCCTTCAGCCATCCTGCATCCCTCCTCTATTCTTGGCCCTGGCCGTCAGCCATTTTTTCACGGTATCCCACGAGCCGTACCAGATGAGAGAGGTCTCGTAGGGCTTGCTCTCCAGTATCTTCACGGTTTCCCCGCATACGACCTGCCTCCCCCTGAGCACCTGGGGCAGCCCCAGCAAGGTATCGAGAATGCCTCGGAAGAAGTCCCGGAAGGTACGGTGCTTGATCGCATACAGCACGAAAAAAGCCAGGTAGAAGAGGGCCTTCTGCAGTGCCTTGCCCAGCGGGTAAAAACGCGCCAAGTACCACCATCCCCCGGTCATGGTGATGTACAGGCGGTGGCCGGGATTGCGCACCTCGCGCGAGATCTTGTGCCGTATGACCGACGCGGGATGGTAGACGATGCGGTAGCCGCGGTCGATGGCCTTGGTGGAGATGTTCCTCTCGAACTGGTAGAGGAGTATCTCGGGCTCGATGTAGCCTATCTCCTCCAGGATGTCGCGCCTGATCATGGCGCCGTTGCCGTGGAAGCTGGGAACGTCGATGATCCCCTCCGAGGCCTGCTCCTCGGGGGTGAACCAGCGCAGGGGGTCGAACTCCTCGCCGGTGTCGTAGTAGAGGTTCTTGGAATGTACCACGGCGATACTCGGGTCCGAGGCGAAGACCTTCACCATGCGATCGACGGCGTCCGGCGCCAGCACGCCGTCGTTGTCCTGGTGGAGGATGATGTCACCGCGAGCGGTCTTGGCCCCTATGTTCAGCGCCTGGATGACGATGTTATGCGGCGACTGGATGAACATGACCTCGGGGAACTCCTCCTCTATCATCTCCCGCGTGCCGTCCTGGGAGTTGTTGTCGACGACGATTATCTCCTCGATGGGATAGGTCTGGGCCTTGATCGCCTGGAGCGCCTCCCTGAGGTCGTCCTTGCGGTGCCAGTTGGGGATGACCGCGCTGACCCGGGGCCGGAACTCCCCCGCTTCGCTCTCCTGTATCACTGCCTCACCTCGCCATTGGACTGTAATCTCTGATTCTCCTCCGAGAAGTTTGGATTATTACCGTCAGGCCCAACTCCACCATACTACTCGCCCACACCTCCCGGAGAAGAACCTAATCTTATTATCGCCCCGTGGGGTATATAATCTGAGCACATTTTAGCAGACGCATGCATGCCGGCCCCGGACGGGGTGTCAGCAGCCGTAACGGCTGGCAGGAGACAGGAGAGAGCATGGGCTTGCGGGAAAAGGCCGCACTTGTCGCCCCCTGCGGGATGAACTGCTCCATCTGCATGGCTTTTCTCAGGCAAAGGAACAGGTGCCCCGGCTGCCGGGGACCGGATGCCGGAAAACCCCCTTCCCGCTGGGATTGCGGGATCAAGAAATGCGCCACTTTCGAGGACGGCAAAGCGAGATTCTGCTATGCATGCGAGACATTCCCGTGTGACAGGTTGAAGCGACTGGACAAGCGATACCGCACCAGATACGGGATGAGCATGATCGAGAACCTCGAACATATAAAGACCGAGGGCTTAAGAAAATTCATCAGGAATGAAGAGGCGAGGTGGGCCTGCGCCTCGTGCGGAGGCACCATCTGCGTGCATGATGGACGCTGCTCCAGTTGTGGAACTACGAGAGATGACCCTGATCTTCAACTATAGCGAATCCGTACCAGGCTATACCTGGTACCGTAGCCCCAATCGTTACGTACCCGTGCCAGGTTGAAACCTTGCACCGTCGCGCCGAAGCACCGTCGCTTACGCGACGCAAAGCGATGGAAGTGGGTGCTCAGACGTATGAGGTTCTCCTTCCCGTGTCGGGTGCGCAGATGAATGCTAAACGATTATTCTTCCATACGTCAGGCAATAATTTCGCGGAAGACGCGCAGCGTCTCCGCGGCGGCCCTGCTCCAGGAAAAGGTGGCAGCCCTGCTCATGCCAGCCCTGCCCAGCTCCTCGCGCAGCCCGCCGTCCTCCATCGCCCGCGCCACGGCGTCCGCCATCTCCTCCACGCTCAGGGGATCGAAATACAGCGCCGCATCCCCTGCGACCTCCGGCAGCGAGGTCACGTTGGAGCAGACGACCGGCGTGCCGCAGGCCATGGCCTCTATCACCGGCAGGCCGAACCCCTCGTAGAGGGAGGGATAGACGAAGATCCCGCAGGCGTTGTACAGGAGCAGCAGGTCCTCCTCGCTCACGTACTCGATATGCTTAACCCTGCCCTCCATGCCGCAGCGCCGGGCCGTACCCCAGATATCGACGGGCGGCGTAAAGGGCGCCGTGGTTCCCAGGATGAGCAGCTCCGTTTCCTCCCCCAGGTCGCGTGAAGCGCGGGACACCGCCTCTATAAGCCGCTCCAGGTTCCTGCGCGTGTGGATGGCCCCGGCGGTGAAGAGGAACCCCGGCTCGAGACCGTATTTCTCGCGCACTCCCGCCAGCCGTTCCTCGTCACGCACCGGGCGGAAGAAGGGGTCGGCTGCCTCCGGTATCACCGTCACCCGGGAGGCTTCCACACCCAGGATGCGCACGATATCCGCTTTCGAATGCTCGCTCACGGTGACGATGCGCTCGGCACGCTTCACCTCCCGCCAGAAGAGGCGGTCGAAGCGGAACCTGCGGTCCTGCGCGAACCATTCGGGGTGGACCTTGAAGGTGATATCGTGGACCACCGCCACGGACGGGCATACCTTGACCAGGGGCAGGAAATACGAGGGCGAGAAGTGCAGGTCCACCCCGGCACGGTGCATGGCCATGGGCAGGCGCAGATGCCTCCAGGTGAGCCCCGGGGCACGGCCCAGGACCTCCAGCCGCATGCGCGGCGAGGAAAAATCCAGGGGGACGATGGGCTGTGAGAGGTAGACGATATACTCCTCCTCCCCCTCCAGTTCCACCAGGTTGCGCAGGAGGTTGACCAGGTAGCGGGCTACGCCGTACCTCTCCCCCTGCAACGTGCGCCCCTCGACCCCTATCTTCACGCCGTTACTCCTTCTTCCCGAGCTGCGCACCGGCCGTGATCAGCACCGCCTCTTCGCTTTGCCCGCCCCGCGCAATACGGAGAGCATCTCCTCCTCCATCCTGCGCGCCTGTCTTTCGCTATCGAAACGCTCGCCTGCCAGCTCACGTCCCGCCCTGCCCATACCGGCCGCCGCGCCGGGATGGGAGAGCAGCTCGACCATGGCCTCGCTCAAGGCAGGAACATCTCCTGGCGGGACCACCAGGCCGGTCTTCCCCTCCCGCACTATCTCGCGCACTCCCCCGGCGTCGGCTGCCACCACCGGCAGCCCCAGGGCCATGGCCTCGATGAGCACGGTGGGCAGGGGATCGGGGAGGAGGGAGGCGTGCACCAGCACGTCCAGTCCCGACATGATGCGCAGCGCGTCCTCCCTGAAACCGGTGAAGAGTGCCCGCTCCCCCAGCCCCAGCCTGGCGGCCATGGCCTTCAGCTCATCCACGTAGCCCGCCTCCCCGAAGATGGCGTCCCCCACCAGCAGAAAGCGGGCGCGCGGTATCTCCCCGGCTACCCGGGCGGCGGCCTCGAGAAAGCGGTCGGGGCCCTTCCAGTCCACCAGCCTTCCCACCATGCCGGCGAGCGGGACATCCTCCTCCAGGCCCCATTCGGCCCTTGCCCCTCTGCGCTCCGCCACCTTGTCCAGCTCCTCGAGGTCGATGCCGTTGTAAACCACCGCGATCTTGTCCCCGCTGACGCCGCGGGAGACGAGAGCGCCGCGAACCGCCTCGGATACCGCCAGGACCCTCGCGGCGAAAAAGCTGGCGAAGACGCGGAAGAGCATGATATTGACGCGGCTGAAGGCGTCCGCGTCTACGATATCGTGCAAGCGCCACACTACCAGTGTCCCGGCCAGGCGAGCGGCCAGGCTGCCGTAGATATCAGCCTTGGCGCTGTTGGTGAGCACCAGGTCGAAGCCGCCCTTGCGCAGCAGACGCGCCAATGCCAGCACGGTCCGTGCCATGTCGTAGGGATAGGCCGCTGCCGTGAGGCGGCTCCTGCCCAGGGATCTCCTCCTCACCTCCAGCAGCCTCGGGGCTGGATAACCGAAGTGGACCTGCAGCCCCAGCTTCGCCGCCTCCTCGCTCAGGGGGCCGGCATGCGGGCAGGCCAGGGCGGGCTCGAAGAGGCTGCGGTCCATGCGCTCCAGGAAACGCAGGAGAACGCGTTCAGCGCCCCCTATCTCCACGGCGTGGTTCGCGATGAGCAGTCGGTACTCAGCCACATTCGACTCCTAAAGCCGGCGCGCCGAGAGCAGCAGGCTGCGCCCCCGTTCGCGGTAATAAGGCAGGTGCGAGAAGACGCGATATAAAGGCACTCCCACCGCCACGCTGATACGGTCACGCCACAGGTGCGGGAAGACGGTAAGGGAACCCTCCACCCGGAAACCGGCTTTCTCCACCACTCCAACCAGCTCGCGCCGGTCGTAGACATGCACGTGACCGGGATCGTCGAAGATACGCGGGCTGGGGTAGAGGCGGTTCGGAGTGCACATCGCCAGGACGGCACCCGGCCTAAGCACGCGGCGCCACTCCTCCAGGGTGCCCGGCAGGTCGGCCAGATGCTCTACCAGATGATGGCTGACCAGGCGGTCGAAGGATGCGTCAGCGAAAGGCAGGTCGCCGGCATCGCATTTTATCACCCGGCTGGAGGGAGCCGCCCGCGAGGCCAGGCGCACCGCCTCCTCCAGGATGTCCACTCCCACGGCGGGATGTCCTTTGGCCTCCAGAAAGGAGAGGAGCGCGCCGCCCCCACACCCCACCTCCAGGATGCGTGAAGCGGGGCGCAGCGCGAGCATGGCATAGAGCAAGCGTGCCTCGATGAGGAAATCACGGGTGGATTCCCGGTAGCGGTAGTAGCCCTCGTCGTACAAGTCCCGTTCTTTCTCTTTGCCGGCCTTCTTTGACTCCAGAATAACGGTAGGATCCCCACTCGCACAAATGACGGCGCGTCAGACTTTCTCTTTGCTAGCTGTCTTTGCATCCAGGATGTAGTCGAAGGGGGTACCGGTGCGCAGCTCGGTGAAATGCCGCACCTTGATCCCCGCCTTGCGCCAGGTCACCAGGTGGTCGTAGGGGGTTGAGGGGGCCCTGGTTGGATTGGGGTGGTCGTAGTATATCTCGGGGTGGACCTCCAGGTCCGCCTGCCACAGCAGTCCGAAATCCTCCACCCTGCCCACCTCTACGGCGGGATTTCCCCCTACCACCATGCCGTCGGGCACGTCCTTGGTGACCACCGAGCCCGGCATCACGCCGACGTGCTTGCCGATGTTCACGCCAGGCAGGATGACGGAGCGTGTCCCTATGCCCGAGTTGTAGCCGATGCGCGTGGTCTTCACCCGCATGGGCATGTCTACAGCGGAATTGAACGATGCGTCGTGGGCGTAGATGACCACTCCGTAGCCGAGTTTGGCATAGTCCTCGATGACCACCGCCTGCGGGGTGGTGACCTCGATCCACACCCCCTGGTCCACCCAGGCTTTCTCCGATACATTGACCCCACGCTTGCGCAGCAGCTTTATCCGGGCATCATGACTTGGGTGCCACGAGGACAGGATGATGAGAAGCCGAAAGTCCATGAAGGCCAGGAAGTCCAGTACCGTGTTGGTCACCTTGCCCGCCGCCAGGTTGCGGGCGTAAAACAGATATCCCCTGGCCAGTTTCGTAACGTTTTTGATTTCCATAGCCCTGCTCCTCCCCCTCATGCGATAGTCTACCGGCACTCCCGGAGTCCCCCACCAGGCTCCATTCCACCATCTGGAGCACTAATATAGGATAAACCATCGCCGGGATTCAAATAGACAGCCGCCGGACGTTTCATCGGTATAATGTCTACTTTCTGGCGCATGCGCGCTTGTGGTGGCAAGGGGAGGTGACGTCAAGCCGCGCTCGGCCCCGCTACGCTTCACCGTCGTCGCGGGCGTTCAACCCTTCTTCTTCGCCTTGGCATCCAGGATATAGTCGAAGGGGGTCCCGGTACGCAGTTCGGTGTAATCCTTTATGGGCAGGTTCTCCTCGCGCCAGGTCAGTAGGCCGTCGAGGGGTGTCTCAGGTGCGCGACCGGGGTTGGGATGGTCGTAGTACAGCTCCGGTTGCTGCCTCAGACCCTCCTGCCAGGCCAGGCCCAGTTCCTCGTCGGTGAAGAGCTGCCGGGCGGGATTGCCGCCGACCACCGTCATGTCCGGGACGTCGTGCGTGACCACCGACCCGGGGACTACTCCGCTGTGCCTGCCCACGGTGACGCCGGGCATGATGATGGAGCGCGTACCGATGGCGGCGTTATAACAGATACGCGTAGGCGTGACCCGCATGGGCAGGTCGGCCACGGAGTTCACCGCCGCGTCGTGGGCGTAGATGACCACGCCGTAAGCAAGCTTGGCGTAATCCTCCAGGATCACCGCCTGAGGGGTGGTCATCTCTATCCACACCCCCACGTCCACCCACGCCTTAGCGGCGATATTCACGCCGCGTTTGCGCAGCATCCTCTTGCGCGACTCCATATCCGGATGCCACATGGACAGGTACATGAGCAGACGGTAATCCAGGAAGGCCAGAAGGTCCAGGACCTTATTGGTCACCTTTCCCGCGATGATATTGCGCGCCAGGAAGCCATAGCCCCTGGCCAGCTTGAGGGTATTCTCAAAATCCATCCCGCCCCAACTCCTTTCGCCCTGGTAGGCCGAGTATGCACTCCTCGATGTCCGCGATCGCCTATACCGCACACTGATGTAATCGTCCAAATCCTGGACATATTGAACCCCGAATCTTCTCCGGCTCGCTCGCGCACCGCTTGACCATGTATAAACCCGGACGAAGCGCGTGGTTACGCGCCCTGGCCAGGTCTCAGGGTAAGGCCCGGGTCTTTCACACTCTCCGGGAAGAACCGCTATAATGAACCCTGTTAAAGTGAGAAACGTCCGCAAGAGGGCTTTTGCCAGCAGAGCGAACGTTAAAGTATAGGACGGTATCGCGCTTACCCGTGGGAGAGGTTGCGGCATGAAAGTTCAGGACATTGGACCGGCCATTGCGAAGAGGATCTGGATAGTCATCGCCCTGGTTTTGATCTCCACTCTGGCGGCGGCGATCATCGCGCAGGTACAGAGCCCCGTGTACAAGGTGGAGATAGCGGTCTCCGCATCCGCGCCGACGAATCCGGCGACCAAGCTCCCCGACGCCAACACCCAGCTGGCATACGTAGCCCTGATGCCCTCCATAGCCAACTATGCCGAAAGTATCAGTGTCGCCGACGTAACCAGCCAGAGGCTGGCGAACGAGGGCATCGACATCCCTCCCGAGGAACTTCTCGCCAAAGTCAGCGCCATGGCGGAGGCCAATTCCACGTCCGTTAAGATAACCTTCTCCGACGGCAGCCCCACCCGGGTGACCGACATCGCCAACGCCTGGGGAGAAGTGCTGGTGCTCAAGAGCAACCAGACCACCGAGTTCTACGATCCGGAGTTCAAGAACCTGCTGCTGCAGGGCAACATAGTCTTCACCAACCGGGCGGTCCCTCCCCAGAAACCCACCCAGCCCAAGACCTTCGCCTATATCGGGCTGGGCTTTTTCATCGGGCTGGTACTGGGTCTCGTGCTGGTCATACTCATCGAGTACTTCGATCCCCACTTCCGCTCCGCGCGCGAGGTGGAGGAGACGTTGGAGCTTCCCGTGCTGGGCACGCTCCCCAGGGAAAAGGGCGGCCGCACTACAGCCCTCCTCCCCACTTTCGCCGAGGGTTCACGGACCTGGAGCGCCTATGCGGAGCTGCGCTCGAGCCTCATCCTTTCCTCCGAGGGAGCCCCGAAGTCGATAATGGCCGCCTCGGCCATACCCTTCGAGGCCGGACCCGCCGTAGCGGCGAATCTCGCCGTCAGCATAGCCAACACCGGCCGTAGAACACTGCTGGTCGATTGCGATCTCATGGAGGGAGGCCTGTCCAGGCTGATGGAAGCGGGAGATCGCTCCGGTCTCTCCGATGCCCTGGAAAAGGACGAGGATTACCGGGGCAAGATGGTGGAGGGCAATATAGGCAACCTCTCCTTCCTTCCAGCGGGAAAGAAGAGCGGTAACTCCACCGACCTGCTCTCCCTCACCGTTTTCGAGGACGAGCTGCGCGAGCAGGAGGGGCTCTACGACGAGGTGGTGCTCTACGCGCCGCCCCTCATCGGCTCCCTGGACGCGGCGGTGGTGGGCGCCCAGGCCGAGGCGAGCGTGGTCATCATCGACACCGACCGCTGCACGCGCAAGGCCGCCCTGGAAGCCATGCACAACTTCGAACGCCTGGGCATAGTGCCGCTGGGGGCGGTGCTGGCCAACGTGAAGATGAAAAAGCGCGACGTAGCTCCTGCCGAACGTAGAGGAAAGCCCGCGCCGGCGGTGAAAGCCGTCCCCGCTGCGGCTGTAGTCAAGGAAAAAAAGAAGAAAGAGAGAAAACGGGAGAAGACCGTCGCCCCACCCGTGCAACCGCGCGAGGCGGCGCGACCCGCGGCCGAACCGGCCCGGGCCGAGCTCACCGCCGGAGCGGCGCATGTGGTTGAGCGACCCGCCAGGAGCGAGCCCGCGACTCAGCCTGTCGAGGAGGCGCCGGCTCCCGCGAAGCCGCGTGAGGCCCCTGCAGCCGCCATACCACAGGGAGCGGGGGAGCCTTCCTGGGGTTCCGCGCCGGTGGTCTCACCACCCGGCGCCGCGGCGGACGACCTGCGGCAGGTACAGGACAGCGTCGCCGAGGACTTCCGCCGCATGGGAGAGACGGGAGCCCCCATCCCCAAGAACTGGCTGCGCGCCTTGAACTCCGACAAGGCCGACGTCAGGGAATCGGCTACGAACGCCATCGCCGCCTATTACCGGTCCTTCCTGCGCCGCTACAGGATAAGCGATGAGAGCATCGAGCGTATCACCGAGTCCATTATCAGGATGATGCGCCGTGAGGACGAGTTCGCCAGCATGAGCGAGGAAGAGGCGCAGCGCCACCTGAGACAGATGCTGGTGGATGCCGGCGCCAAGTTCTCGGTCTCCGCTGACTCCGTCGACGCTCCTCCATCCGGGCAGGCCGGGAGCGAGGAACAGGCCATCCCGGACAAGAAGGACGATAGGGAATTGAGGCGTCAGGAGAAGAGACGTCTCCGGCTGGATGCCAAGGGCGGCCGCAGGTCTCAGGGAAAGGGTAAGTCCAGCGACGAGGAAGGGGTCGACTGGGAATAATCCATGGGTTGGACTCTGACGTTTGACAAGGAATCATATCCGGACTTAAGAGTCTCATTCGACAGTATGTATCGCGAAAGCGACAGCGCCGTCTTCGGCGCGACGGTGCCCCAGCGCCTGGACAAGTTCTATCGGGGTTGGTTTATTCCACCACATGCTTGAACTTGTACAGGCCTGGCACGTGTTCATCCGCATGTTTTTCCAACCCTAGATCTGATGGAGGATGCGACCCGAACATGGAGAGAGTCGGCAGGCTATCGAAGAACACCGCCGCACTGGTGGGCGCAAGGATTGTAACCTCGGGACTCACCTTCATCCTGGCCATCATCATCAACCGTAACCTCGGCCCGGAGATCGCGGGGATATACACCTACGCCTTCACCCTGTACACCATCTTCCAGGTGATACCGGATTTCGGCCTCGGCAACATCTCCATACGCGACGTCTCGCAGGAAACCTCCCGCCTGCAGCGTTACTTCACGAACATCGTCTCCCTGCGCCTGCTCCTGGGCCTGCTCGCCTTCGGCCTGCTCATGCTCACCAACTTCGTAAGCCTGGCCCTGCAGGGCTCGGGCGCGCTGGCCGGGGACAAGTTCTGGGTGGTCTTTACCGTCGCCTTCTGCCTCCTTATCGAGCAGCCATTCTCCAATTCCCTGTGTGAGAACTTCATCGCCCTGGAGAGGCTGGGTGTCGTGGCCTTCGTCTACCTGATCATGGGAATCATGAAGGTCGCCATGTCCATATACGTGGTCCTGGCCGGTTTCGAGAACGTCCTGGTCTACCTGGTCCTTATCTACATCATCACCATCCTGTACTCCATCTTCCACCTCTACCTCGCCTACCGGCGCGTCCTGCGCAGGGGTGAGCCCGCCGCCGTGGATATCAGCGGCATGGCGGTTGCGGAGGCCGTGACCCACGTGCCGGTACCCTCGGGCGAGGCGGCCATGGAGGCGCTGCTGGCCGATTATTCCTACGCCGGGCTGGCGGAGGAGACCACAACGGCCGGAAGCGATGACGGGGAGGGGGGACACTCGGGCCCCCTGATCACCCCGCCACCGGGCGAAGCCGGCCTCATCACCAGGTTCGGCCCCTTCACCATGGACAGCGGATTGTGGCGCTATCTCCTGGGCAGCGCATGGCCCCTGGCGGTGGTCGCCGCCGGCGTGACCATCTACGCCGGCATGGACATCCCCATCCTCTCCTGGATCAAGGGGGATACGCAGGTGGGCCTGTACAGCGCGGCCGGCATGTTCGCCAAGGCCCTGGTCTTCCTCACCCTTGCCCTGAACATGGCGGTGCTGCCGGCGGTGTCCAAGGTGGGGGGCAAGTATCCTCAGAGGTTGGGTGAGATATGGGAGCGCCTCATCCACTATGGCTGGCTCCTGGTCATTCCCCTTACGGTGATCGTACCCGTCCTGGCCCGGCCCGTACTTGTACTGCAGAAGTTCGACTTCATAGAGGCCTGGAACGTCACCTGGCTGACCATGGCCGCCATGAACTTCACCTTCATGACGGCTATCAGTTTCCCCTTCTTCATCGTTATCAACAAACAGAAGACGATCACGGCCGTGGTCCTTCTGGGGTTGCCGGTGAAGGCGGTGCTGGCCGTTGCGGCCATCTCCCTCTGGGGTTACACCGGGGCGGCGGTCAGCGTCCTGATAAGCGAGGCCGCCGTCTTCGGCCTGCTCTACTGGCGGCTCTCGCGCGAGTTGGATTACCGTATCAGGCCGGTCCGGTTCACTGCCGTGCCGCTGTTCATACTGGGAACGCTTTACGCCACCGCCCTCGTCCTACATAACGCGCTGGCCGTGGGCAAGGACACTTTTATGAGCTCGCTGCAGTACGCCTTTATAATAGCGGCGGCGCTGACGATTCTATACGTAGCGCTCGCCCTGGCGACCAAGGTCCTGAGCAGAAAGGGCTTGCAGGAACTGAATGAGCTGCTTACGGTGTGAGAGAGGGCACTCTTCACTGAGCGAAAGGCGGGAGATGACATCGGGTCGCATGAGTAAGATAGCCGCAGCGGCGGTGGTGATCCTCGCCGCCGGCCTCCTGCTGGGCGGATGCAGTTGCGTGCTCACCAGGATCATCGACCAGGCCAGCGTGACCATGCGCGGCCTGGCCTGCGCCAACGAGATGAACCAGAAGGCGGGCGAGGGCTACGACGTGCGGGAGGCGCGCGCCAAGTGGCTGCAGGCGCTGGATGCCTACAACCAGGGCGACTTCGCCCGCGCGGACGAGCTCATCGACGAGACCTACGCCGCCATGGACGACATGGAGAAGGTGGCCGAGCGGGTCTACTACGAGAGCTCCGGCGGATTGACCGTATCGGGACTGCTCTTCCGCCCCCCCGATGGAAGCGGCCCCTGGCCCACCATCATCGTCAACCATGCCGGCTTCGGCACCGCGGGGGATTTCAGCGACGTGGCTCTGCTCATACGTGACCATGGCTACCTCGTCTTCAACCCCGACTTCCGGGGCAGCGGTATGTCGCAGGGGAGCCACGAGGGGGCCAAGGGGGAGGTGGACGACGTCATCGCGGCCATAGACTACCTGGAATCGCAGGGTCTCATCGAGGGCGAACGCATCGGGCTGTACGGCCAGAGCCACGGCGCGGCGGTTTCGGTGCTGGCTGCGGAGCGCGACCCGCGCATCAAGGCGGTGGTGGCCGAGGCGGGCTTCTACGACGCCGTGGGCCTTTACGACTACGCCAAGGCTTCCAGCGACCCCACCGCCCAGACGCTCCTGAACGAATTCCTGCCCATGGTGGGCGGCACCCCCGAGCAGGTCCCCCAGGAATACGCCGTACGATCGGCTCTCAATTACACCGATTCCATGCAGGCGGCGACGCTGATCATCCACGGCGAGCTGGACCCCATCTGCCCCGTGGACCAGGCACGCCGCCTCTACGACGCCCTGTTGGCGGGCGGCAAGACGGTGGAGATCAGGCTCTACCCCAACGAAGCTCACTGCGTCAACGACCCCGCCGGGCGGCTGGAGGTGTGGGACCTCATGTTCGCCTGGTTCGAGGAGTATGTCTAGCCGGAGCGGCGTTCCCACCGGGGAGAGCGCGCCAGAACCGCGGGGTGATCGATATGCCATCCGATGAGTGCGACAAGCCGGCCCCGGTCTCACCGCATCTCTACACCCGCGAATACTTCACCACCGATTGTGAGGGATACGACCTCTTCATCGAGAAGGCCGCGCAGCTACCCGAGCGTATCGAGGAGGCCCTTGCCGCAGCCGGCGACCTGCGCGGGAGATGGATCCTGGATATCGGGTGCGGCCGGGGCGAACTGGCGTGCGAAGCGGCGCGGCGCGGCGCCAGCGCGGTGGGCATAGATTACGCACAGGCGGCCATCGAGCTTTCCCGCGAACGTCTGAGCGCCCTGGATGAATCCCTGCAGGAACGGGTGGAGTTCCGCCTCGCGGACGCCAAGGGCCTGGCCTTCCCGGACGGCTCCTTCGACATCGTCTTCCTGGTGGACGTCTACGAACACCTCCACCCCTACGAGATCGAGCACACCCTGGCCGAGGTGAAAAGGGTTCTGCGGCCGTGCGGACGCCTCATCGTCCACACGGGTCCCAACACCTGGTTCTACCGCTACGGTTATCCCCTGGTGCGCGAGGCGGCGAGGCGCCTGCTGCGGCGGGAGTTCCCGGAAGACCTGCGCGGCCAGTACGACGATATCATGCACGTGAACGAGCAGAATCCCCTCTCCCTCTACCGCGGCCTCAGCGCCGCCGGTTTCGCCGCCGCGGTCAGGCCGCGCAGCTTCTTCGTGGGCATCCATCCCGACCGCTGGGAGAAGACCGTAATGAGGGTACTCTTCTCGCGGCCACTTGGTTATCTCTTCTGCACCAGCCTTATGGCCACGGCCGTTCCCCGCGAGGGCGGCGGCGAAGCCCGGCTGCGGGTGAACCGCATGCTGCGCATGCTGGACCTCCCGCGGGGGAGCAGGGTGCTGCTGGTGGGCGAGGGAGAGGGGATGCTGGCGCGTAGGCTCTCCGCCCTGGCCGGGGTCGAGGTCACCTGGCTTGAACCGGGGCCGTCCGTTGCTTCTACCTCTGCCGCGCAGGGATACGAGCGCATGGCGGGAGATCCTCTATCCCCTCCCTTTCCCGACGGCAGCTTCGACGCCGTAGCGGCCCAGTTCACCCTGGACGAGGCGGAGGATCCACGCGCTGCGCTGCGCACCTGGTACCGCATGCTGCGAGACGGAGGCGTGCTGGCCCTGGCGGCGCGCAACGCATGCTTCCACGGCGCGGAACAGAGGCCTGCCGCCAGGCCGTGCCGTGCCTTCACGCCGTCCGCCCTCGCGGACCTGGTGGAGTCGTGTGGTTTCACGGTCCGCGCTACCTCCACCCTCATACCCGACCTCAAGCTGCCCGCGCTCTACCGCGGCGACCTGGACTTCGCCCTGTGCCTGGAGCGTATACCTTATATTTCCAGGCGGGGAAAACTGCTCTTCCTGCGCGCCGAGAAGCGGCCCTTGACCTCGGGGGTGTCACGGCGATGAGGATCGGGATCGACGCCCGCGGCCTCTGTAACATCAACCGCACGCGGGGCATCGGCCGCTACACCGCGCGCCTGGTGGAGGCCCTGGTGGACGAGGCGGGAGGAGGAACCGCGTTTATCCTCTTCGGATACGGCGAGTCTCCCGAGCCCGGTCTCCTCGACCCCGGAGTCATGAACAGGGTCGAGTGGCGGGGCATGCCGCACGTGGAAGGGCTTTCCTTCGCCGGATTGCTCGCCGACCACCTGACCATGGCGCGTGCCGTGGACGGAGCGGGCGTAGACCTCTTTCACGCCATCGACCATAACATGACCCCCTTCCTGCACACCCCGAGCATCGTCACCGTGCACGACCTCATCCTGCTGGTCCTGCGCGGCCCCTACCTCGGGCCCACCGCCTGGTCCTGGATGCTCGCGCACAAACGCGCCGCGCGCCGGGCCCGCCGCGTGGTGGCGGTATCCAAGAACACTCGGCGCGACGTGGAGCGCATCTGGGGCATCCCGCGCGAGCGCATCGCCGTTGTCTACGAGGGGGTTACCCCCGGCTACCGCCCTGTCACCGACCGGGACGCGCTGGAAGGGGCCCGGGCGAGGTATGGCATCACGGCTCCCTACTTCCTCTACCTGGGCGGTTTCGACCCGCGTAAGAACCTGCACAACATGCTCCTCGGCTTCAAGCGTTTCCTCCTGGCCGCGGGGGGCGGATACGGCCTGGTCCTGTGCGGGGATGCCCGCGGTTTCGAGGGCTACCTGGAGGACGAGGTGGAGGAGCTGGGCCTGGAAGGTGACGTGACCTTCACCGGTTTCGTCCCCGAGGAGGACCTGCCCGCACTCTACTCCGGGGCGGCAGCCTTCCTCTGCGTCTCCCTCTACGAGGGTTTCGGGCTGCCGCTGCTCGAGGCCATGTCCTGCGGCACCCCGGTGCTCGCCTCCGGCACCTCATCCATACCCGAGGTGGTGGGCGATGCCGGGCTGCTGGTGGATCCCCTGGAGCCGGGGGAGATCGCGGCGGGCCTGGAGAGGCTGGCCGGTGAGCCCGCCCTGGCGGAGGAGCTGTCCCGCAGGGGGCGGGAGCGCGCCGCGGGGTTCACATGGCGCAAGGCGGCCGGTAGTATCATGGGACTGTACGGGACGGTAACGGGAGGAGGGGTGTGAGATAAAAAGCGGCGAAAGCAGACCTGGCCTGGTGGGATCACCCGCCTACATCAGGGTGGCGGTGCTCGTCGCCGTCGTCGCCTTCCTCGGGCTGTGCATCGGCGCGCTCTCCTCGCGCCTGCCCGTGCTCATCGCCTTCGGCGTCATCGCGGGCATCGCCCTCTTCGTAATCATCTACTGGAAGCCCTTCATCGGCGTGGTGCTCTTCCTCATCTCCAACCTCGTCATCCCCCAGGCCGGGCCCAACTGGAACCTGGGCATCCAGGTGGCCATCGTGGGGGAGACGCGCGGCCTGCACTTCAACGTGCACGAGATCGTCATGGCCATGGTCCTGCTCGCCGTGATCATCAAGATGTTCCTCGCCGTGTGGCAGAAGGACTGGGACGAGTTCGCGAAGCTGACGAGGAGTCCCATCACCATCGGCGTGGTGCTCTACCTGCTCACCTCCATCCTGGCCTGTTTCATCGGGCTCATCAACGACGCCAGCGGGCTGCTGGTGCTTTTCCGCTTCGTGCGTACGGTCTTCTTCGCCTATATCTTCTTCATGGTGCTCTACGTGGTCAGGGACCGCAAACAGTTCCAGATCCTCGTGGTAACCATGCTAATCTGTTTCACCCTGATTGCCGCCTTCGGGCTGGTGCAGAAGGCGCTGGGCGAGGACTGGTCCAACCGCTTCAAGGAGAAAGTACTGGGCAAGCTGGGATACCCGGAGGACGTCAACTACGTGGCAGGAGAGAGCTCGGCCCAGGCCTACCGCATCAACTCCACCTTCCTCCACCCCAACATCCTGGGGGGTTACCTGGTCTTCGCCCTGCCCTTCTTCGTGAGCTTCCTGAGCCTGTCCTGGCGCCTGCGGCGCTACTGGCTCTTTCTTATGATCCTCGCGGGACTGGCGGTCAACTGCGCCGCCCTCTTCCTCACCGGCTCGCGGGCGGCCTGGGTGGCGGCCGGGTGCATCGCCCTGCTCTACGGGCTCTTCGGCTTCTTCGACCGGCGGGTATGGCTGGTGGCCGTCACCGTCCTGCTCATCTTCGCCCTCATCTTCGTCATGCTCAACCCGCCGGAGTTCGTGAAGAAGCGCTTCTCCGGGCTGAGCGCGCAGGAGGCCGCGCAGGCCCGTATCTACCAGTACAAGCTGGCGCTGGACTACTTCCTGGAGCATCCCATCTTCGGCATCGGCATGGGCATGGAGGGGCAGCGCATCACCGAGAACAACCTGCGCTATACATGGGCGGCGGTGGAGAATGCCTATCTTACCTACCTGGTCTCCCATGGATTGGTGGGGTTGCTATGCCTGCTCCTCGTCTTCGCCCTCTACTGGGGGGTGCTGCTCAAGACGCGTTCCGGATCGCGCGACGATCCGTGGATCTACTTCAGCGCCGAGGCCTTCATCCTGGGCATGGTGGGCTTCACCGTTTCCAACATGTTCGGAGCCTGGCTGCTCTTCGCCATCCCCATGGTCACCCTGCTGTGGTTCTATGTAGGGATGGCCGGGAGCCTGTACAATATCCAGCGCGAGGAGCTTGCCGCCGCGCAACCGCAACCACCCTTCCCCGCCGCGTCCCTGACCTTACCGCCCCCTTCTCCCATCACCACGGATTAGTACCCCACGGCCGCACCGCGCCCCCGTGCCGCGCAGCGGATTTCTCTTGAAGCATACCCTTACCCGCCCGCATGCAAGACATAGCCACCCGCCTCATGCCACCTCGACCAGCGACTCGCCTGCGCCTGCGCTGTGGAGAAGCGTACAAAAAAGGGTTTTCAATTCGGAATATCTTGGTTATAATAAGGGAGCTAGAGACAACGATATAAGCTCACGATAGGGAAGCGATGAGCCGTAGCATGTGACGTGGTCACCTGAGCTGCGGGGAGCTAGTGGTGAAACCGGCCCGATCGTTCAATACGGTCGGGCTTTTTCATACAAGGTACTACAGGCAAAAAAGGATTAGAGACAAAGAGGAGGACGCAAGAAGGGGTAGAAGGGCTGGAAAGGGGGCAGACTTTCCGGTCGTGACCAGAATTTATTCGGCGTAGATATCTGGCTCACTCACCGACAGTCTCACCTTCCTGGGACCGCAGAGCGGTTCTCTCCTTCACCTCATGCTGGCAAGACGGAAAGCCGACATCGCGTCCCCACAGACAAGCAGGGGAGTACAGCGGAGGTGACGTATATGAGCAAGTCGACCAAATTGCTGGCCCTCGTATGTATCATGGCACTGGTACTGTCGACGCTTCTGGGTGGCATCGTATCCGCCCTGGCGGGAGATGAAGCGGTCGAGTCGGCGGTGCAGGAGAGCGTGATAGCCGAGGGTACCGTGGGTGGAGCGCAGGAGGAAGCGCCTCCCCCGGCGGAGGAACCGGTGGCGGAGGCGGAAGCAGAGCCGCCGGCTGGCGAGGAAGCAGTGGTCCCCGCAGGGGATACCGCGCAAGCATTGACGGAGGAGGGCGTCGAGGAACCCCCGGGAGCGCCGGAGTCGGGTATCCTGTGTAAACCCGGCAAGATCTGCGTCATAAAGTTCCTGGACGAGAACGAGAACGGCCAGATGGACGCCGGCGAGACGGGCCTGGCCGGGGTCACCATCAAGCTCAACGGCGGTAATGCGAAAGTAACCGGCAGTGACGGCAAAGTCTGCTATGACGGCCTCGAGCCCGGCGACTACACCGTGAGCGAGATCGTCCCCGAGGGCTACCACGCCACCACCCAGACCTCCTACTGCATACACATATGTTGGGACCAGACGGTAACGGTATATTTTGGCAACGCGCCGGATATCGTGCTCAAGGGCTCCATCTCCGGCCACAAGTGGCTGGATCCCAACGGCGACGGATCGTTCGAGGATAAGACCCCGCTCGCGGGCGTGACCATCGAGCTGTGGAAGGACGGCGAAAAGAACGCCACCACGACCACGGCCGGGGATGGGAGCTACTCCTTCGCCGATCTCGAGCCC
>QZKE01000073.1 GCA_003598015.1 Actinomycetota bacterium
CCTCGCTCCTCACTCGCAGTGCAGCATATCCATGGCGAATCCTTCTTGCGGGTATACTGCTCGCCGATGTCGCTTCGGACCAACCCCCGGATTCCGGGCGAGCACGCGGGGACGCAACATATTAAGTATCCCTTTCCGGGGTCGATAGAGGGAATGTAGCCTGTTTGCACTACTTTCGGCTGACGGTACTCAGATAATGGAGTTGGAGGAGGCGGCTATCTCATGGCAGGGATAAAATTATGTCCGGAGTGCGGCGTTCCCAGGCGCTTCGTAAAGGAGCACGAATGGCTGAACAACGGCACCATCGTGCAGAGGAAGAACCCCGATCATCGCATGATCTTCATCGAGAACGATAATATCCAATCGACTTTCCACGGCGTCGAAGAGATCATCGGCATGTCCATAGAGCGCATCATCACCGAGGCCAAGCGTAGAGCAACCTACGATTTCATAGACCATATGCTGCCGGGCCCGGTGAAGGCGGTGGTCAGGCTCGTAGGCGTGAAGCCGGTGATCAGAAACGTTACTTCCCTGGCGATGGTAATGGGATACGGCGATGTCCGTCTGGATAGCATACGCCGCGTGCATGACGAGGGAGACTACGTGACACTGCGCTGTAAGGAGTTGTATTCGCTGCCCCTCTTCAGCGGCGATTTCGCCGGCACCTTCAACGCCGTCGACAGGCGTGAAGTGGGGATTACTCATGAAGAGGTGGGGCCGGACGAGTATTCCATAACAGGCCATATCACGCCCCATCCCCTGGAGTTGCAGGAGAGGCTGCAGACCAGGGAATATGCCCGCAAGGAAGGCGATATCGAGTTCGACAGGTGCCCGCACTGCGGGGGACCCATGATCCTCTCGCGCTACAAGTGGCATGCCGACCGTGGCGTTATCCTCGACAAGACCGGCGGCCGCCGCATGGCCGCCATGGGGCCGGCGTCCCTGGATGCCATCATAGAGGAGCTGGAGAAGGAACTGGGGGATACTATCCCGCGGGTGATCGTTGAAGCCCAGCGCCGCTTCCTGCGCAGTGGTTTCTATTCCGTCGACGAGGCGAGGTCGCCGGATGACTTCCGCGAGGCGCTGGCCCTGCGCGGAATGGGCAACCTCAAGGAGATCGACTGGAAGGACGGGGGGCTGCATTTCCGCATGGAAAACCCTTGCCTCGTCCTGGTGCTGGTAGGCCTGGTGCAGGGCATGTTCGAGCTGGTCAGCGGCCTTGACAGTGAAGTCGATTGGGAGATCACCCCGGAGGGAGACCTGGTGGTAGAAGTCGCTGCCAGATGAGAACCGGGTCGACGCTCCTGCTTATTCCGAGCCTCTAATCCCTGTTCAGTACTCTTTTTACGGGGTCGATATCTTAGGCGTAAACCCGAAACGCCTGAGCTCAAGCGAAAAGACAAGGGAACGAGGCGGCGAATATGTGGGGCAACAGACTCTGCCGGGAATGCGGGGCACCAAAACGGCTGGTGAGGGAGCATCGCTGGTTGAGCAACGGCACCATTGTGCAGAGGAAGAATCCCTATCACCGCATGATCTTTATCGAGTGCGAGAACATCAACGCCACCTATCGCAATATAGAAGAGATAATCGGCGTATCCATCGGACATCTCCTCGTCGAGGCCAAGCGCAAGGCTACCTTCGATTTCATCGACCGTTTTCTGCCGGCGGGGATCAAGACCTTCGTCCAGCTGGCGGGAGCCAGGATCATCGCGCGCAATGTTACCGCCCTGGGCGGCACCATGGGGTATGGCAAGATCAAGCCGGTCGAGATCCGCCGCATCCACGGCAGGGACGACTACGCGACCTTCCATGTGGAAAACCCTTACTCGCTTCCTCTCTTATGTGGAGACATCGCGGGCGCCTTCAACGCCATCGACCGCCGCGAGGTAGGGGTCAGCTACGAGCAGATCTCGCCCGATGTCTACGAGGTGACCGGCAGGGTGTCCAGACATCCGCTGGAACTGAAGGAGAGGCTGCAAGGCAGGAGATACAAGTACAAGACGGGAGAGATAGAGATAGAGAGGTGCCCCGCCTGCGGCGGCCCCGGCTTCCTTTCTCGATACAGGTGGGACATGGAGAGCGGCATCATCGTGAGCCGGGACAGCGGGCACCGCAAGGCCATGATCGGACCGGCAGCCCTGGAGTCTGTCTTGGACGAACTGCAGCACGAGCTGGGAGATACTATAGCCGAGACGGTGATAGAAGCGCAGCGGCGCTTCGTGAGGACCGATTTTTACTCCCTGGAGGAGGCCAGTTCCGAGGAAGGCTTGCGCAGGCATCTCAGCTTGCGGGGGATGGGAAACCTGCGCGAGATGGAGTGGAGCGAGGACGGCCTTAGCCTGCGCCTGGAGAATGCCTGCCTTCACCTCGTCCTCGCCGGCCTGGTCAAGGGCCTGTACGAGCTGGCTACAGGTAGAGACGCCGAGGTGGCGTGGGAACTCGACGCGGGCGGCAGCTTCCTTGTAAAGGCCCGGCCCCGGGCCTGAACGTCAGGTGGCCCGGTCCGGGGACCCCTCCGCGCAGGTGCAGGGAAGATCGTTGCACTTCGGACAGCCCCCGGCGTATTTGGCGACCGCCTCATCCAGATCGATACCATACAGGTTGGCCAGGCTTACCAGCCAGGCCATGACATCGGCGAACTCCTCGCGCAGGGATGTACGATCTCCGCTTCTCATGGCACGTGACAGCTCTCCCGTCTCCTCCACCAGCCAGGCGAAGGTGCCCCACGAACCCCTGCTTTCGTCCTTGTCCAGATATGTTCTGGCGATAAGTTCCTGGAAATCCTTTATATCCACGTACTCCTCCCTATCAGGATGCCGTTCGTTCCAGGATATCACAGGCAAGCATACTGTCGAATGCGGCACAGATGTCCGGGGACCCCATGCTTACGATCGGTGGCGGCTGCGGGCATTCCGGGTCTGATATAATATATTCCTGCCTGGACGCGGGTCCGAGGTTATCCCGGGCGAGTGGCGGAATTGGTAGACGCGCTGGGTTCAGGGTCCAGTGCTCGTATGGGCATGCGGGTTCGAGTCCCGCCTCGCCCACCAGGTACAAGGGGACGGCTCCACAAGCCGTCCCCTTACTACCACAGGTGCCGGAAAAGTGAGCACGGCTGGAATGTGCAACCATGCACAACTGCCGGAAACAGTCGACCTCTCCACACACGGGCAGCGTCCAAAACGAAGAAGCGAAGGAATGACAGGTTGTTTGCAAGAAAAAACCGTTGTATAGTGGCTCTCGCTGTAGCGGAAAGGGTGCGGTGAAAGCAGGTGTACGCTCAAGTAAGGAGCCCGAAGTTCTCCCGTAGAAGGAGGAACCCCGCTCCGGCGATTATCATCGCCGTGGTCGTCCTGATCCTGGGGTGCTGGATATTCAATATGACGTGCGGCAAGGGAGGGGAGGAAGTCGATACCTCTGCACTCACCGAGTATATAAACCGCGTCAGGCCCATAGTCGATACGTCAACCAGCGTAGGCCAGAGCTGGTTCACCATCCAGTCCTCTCTACCGCAGCTCGTCGCCAACCCCGATAATCTTAACGACCAGCTCAAAGGCGTAGAGCAGTCATGCCTGGACTTGCTGGACCAGGCAAAAGGACTGGAGATTCCCAAGGGGATGGAAACCACCCACACCGCCCTGCTCATATGCCTGGAACAACGCTACCGGGCTATGAAGACATATCGTTCCGACCTCATCAACTCCCTCACCGCGGTGGACCTGGATGTCTATGCCAACAGTCTCTCCACGGACCTGCAGGAGTTGATGTATTCCGACGGTACCTACCGTTTCTACAAACGGGCGGTCACGGAAGCCCTGGACGAAAGCGCGGCACAGGATGTCGCCCCCTTGCCCGATTCCATCTGGTTGGCGGACTGGGAGCAGGCGGCGGTCGCAAGAGTAAAGACCTTCCTGGTGACCCTGAGGGGCACGGAGGTGCATGGCGTGGCCATAGGCACGGTTGTGCTCAATCCCGAGGGAAGCATAGACGAGGAAGGCGGGGAGAACATACACCGCCTTCCCGCCACCGAGGAGATCAGCCTGACCATCAATGTGGAGAACCAGGGAAACCGCGGGGAGAATGACGTGGTCGTAACGGTAAGCCTGTACACTGTCACCGATCCCGCTCCCACCCGGCAGGAACAGACCATCCCTTCCATCGGCCCGGGCGAGACCATGCAGGTCGAGATAGGGGGTCTCAGGCCGACCGCCGGAGGCGTGCGTAACATACTGGAGATCAAGGTAGCGCCGGTCCCGCAGGAGTCCTTCGTAGAAAACAACCAGAAGTTGATATACTTCACAGTAGAATAGTGTAAACACTGATATAGGTTGGTGGCTTTACCTCCATGTACTCCGAGGGCCTTGACCTGCTGCGGGAGCACCTCGATGAGATCGTCGAGGAGATAGTGCAGCGGCTGCTGAACAACGTCCCATCATTCGCGCGCATGCCGGTTGAACTCCATCCCGCGCTGCGCAAGACAGGCCACAGGGCTTGTCTCACGCTCCTGCGCCAACTCGAGGAAGGGCGGGTCACATTCGAGAGCATAGACTGGATGTATCTGCAGAAGTTCGAGCTGTCCGATATCCTGCGGGCGTTTCAGGTGGGAAGCGAGATCTACTGGAAGTGGATCAAGCGTTGTTGGGACGAGGCGGGCTATTCTCCAGAAGAAAAGCTGATGGCGGCCGAGATAGTCTGGGAGACATATTTCAGGGCCGCCAACACCGTGGCCCGTGATTACATGCAACAACGCCAGGAGGTCGTGAAGGATTTCAACAGGTTCCTCAACCTCATACGGGGTACCCAGGACCGCATGGTGCTGGTGCGGCAGATGGTAGAGGGAGCCTGCGACGTCCTCGGTTACCGCCGTGCCGTGTTCTTCATCTTCGAGCACGATATGCTCATCCCGCTATCGGCGAAGGATCGCGAGGATCCGTCCTGGGGAAAGGGGATGCTGGGGGAAAAGAGGCAGTATCCCATCTCTCCCATGTCGGCTTCCATAGAGGCTCGAGCCTTCTTCGGCAACACCATAAAGAGCTCCCAGGCGCTGGACCATGAGCGTATCGCCTTCATGTCCCCCGAGCCCGAAGCCACCTACGTCCTCGCTCCGGTAAACCCGGCCGGGTCACCGCGAGGATTGCTGTACATAGAAACCGACGCGCCGGGATCCGTCATCTCGGAAAGGGATCTGGAGGTACTGGCCTCCTACGCGGATACGTTGGGGATGGCCCTGGAGAACACGCGGCTCTATCGCGAGGTGATGGCCAAACGCAAGGTGATGGACCAGCTCATGTCGCGCGTGAACACCGCCCACGAGGAGGAGAGAGCCCGTATCGCTCGTGAGCTGCACGATTCCGTGGCGCAGTCGCTGCTCAAGATAATCTATGCCGCCGGCTTCGCCCTCGATTTTCTCAAGGAAGATCCCCGGCTGGCCGTCGAGGAGGTCGAGGAGGTGCAACAGAGAGCGAAGGACTGCCTGCGTGAGCTGCGCGAGATAATGGCCAATCTCAGGCCCACTTCCCTGGATATCCTCGGGCTCAGGGAGACGATAACCCGTTACGCGGAACAGTTCGAGGAGGAGTACGCGATCAGCACCAGTGTAGATCTCAAGGGCTTGGATTCCATTCCGCCATCGGTGGAGCTCGCGATCTTCCGCATCCTGCAAGAGGAGTTGACGAACGTACGCAAGCACTCCAACGCCGATGCGGTGAAGATCAGGACGGAGGCATCACAGGGAGACCTCCTGCTGACCGTCGAGGACGATGGCATCGGCTTCGATCCGGATATGCTGGCAGCCGAGTTGGAGGGCGGCGAGCACCTGGGACTCGTGGCCATACGGGAACGCGCCGAGCTGCTGGGAGGGCAGCTGACCATAAACTCGATGCCGGGAATGGGCACGAGCATTAGCGTGAGGATACCTATGATTACCGGGGGCGAGGACTGATGGCCAGGGACAGCGCAGGAGATTCCATCAACGTCATGCTTGTGGACGACCACGAGGTCGTTCTCGAGGGGCTCATCCGCATCCTCGAGAAACAGGGAGGCATAAAGATCGTTACCGTGGCCCGCAGCGCCGAAGAAGCCCTGGAGAAGATAGCGAGATTCCCGCCGGATGTGATCATCGTGGACATACAGCTTCCCGGCATGAACGGCATAGAGCTGATCAAGCGCGTGAAGAGAGAATACCCCGCCATCGAGGCTATCACCCTCACCGTCTTCGATGACGAGCAGTTCGCCAAACAGGCGATCAAGGCAGGTGCCATAGGCTATGTCATCAAGGATGCCGCGAAGGACGAACTGGTAAAGGCCGTGCGCGCGGCGGCCAAGGGGGAGACCCTGATCTCGACCTCCGTGGCGCGCAAGCTCATCGAGGAGATCAGCGAGCCAGCGGGACGCAAGAAGAAGAAAGAAGAGGGATTCGAGGACCTTTCCCAGCGCGAGATGGACGTCATCAAGCTGATGACCCGAGGGTACAACAACCGCCAGATCGCCGATATCCTCTTCATCAGCGAGCACACGGTCAAGGTACACATACGCAACATCTTCCGCAAGATCGGAGTAGTCGACCGCACCAATGCCGTCCTGTGGGCTATCGAAAAAGGCCTGGTGCTCAAGGATCAGGACAGCATCAAGCCGGATAAGCCCGCTATCTGAGCCTGGACCTACCGGCCGAATCGCTTCCTGACATAGGCGGCCACCAGCTCGGAGGCGCCGGGGCCGATGATCCTGCCGTGGCCGGGGTACATATATTCCAGCCCCGACTCCGCCAGTTTGCGCATGGAGGCCTCTATGTATTCCAGACTGTAACTGGCGCAGATGGTGGGGGTTCCGACACGGCCGAAGTAATTCGAGACCATGTCGCCGACGAAAGCGCGCCGATTCGCACGGTCGAGGAAGCACATGCCGCCCGGGGTGTGGCCGGGCAAGGCCATAACCTCGAGCCCCAACTCCGCGATGGTCTCACCACCCTCGAGGGGCGTATCCACCGGGGCCCCATCGCATTTCTGATAACTCATGGTGATTGACCGGGGCAACTTCCCGAGCAGACGGCCGATGCGGTTGAGGTCGCTGCCGATCTCCGGCGGCTTCTCTCCCTCGATATAGGGGATATCCGCTGCTCCCGCTACGACCGCGGCCCCGCTCTCTCTCTTCAGGTCCGCGAGGTTGCCGGTATGATCGACATGGTAGTGGGTGATGAGTATATGGGTAAGGTCTTGCGGCTTCACTCCCCGTTCCGCCAGCGCCTTGTCGATGCGCTTGCGTGCTTTCGGGTTACTCGTATCGACGAGGTAGCAGTGGTCACCTTTGACCAGGTAGCAATTCTCGATAAGGCTTGCGATGCGCGTTATCTCGTCCATTTCAGGCCCCCTCTTGTTATGCATCGATACGGCCGGCATCCAATACCTGGATTCTATTTAACATCGACGTAGGCGCCGATTCTTCCGATACACTCGGCCATGTACTCCGGGTTGTCCACGGTGATGGTGATGGCGTCCCTGGGGCAGGCTATGGCACAACGACTGCATCCTTTGCACTCCTCCCCCACGAAGGCAACACCATCCAGTATCTTTATCTGCTTGAATATACAGGCCTCAACGCATTGACCACATCCGTTACAGTCCCCGGTGACCTCCACCTTGACGCCCTCCAGCCTGACCAGGATATCGCGCACGTCCCTGGGCGCATGGTGGACGCCACCGGTCAAGCAACAGCAGGGACAGCAGTGACAGATGGTCATCAGGCGGCCGTGCTCTTTCACCCCCAGGCCGACGGCGTCTATTTTAACTTTGCCGACCACCGGTATAAGCCCGTCCTCTACCGCCTTGCGGTGGTGTTCCAGGGCTTCCTCCCTGTTTGCGTACCTGCCCACCTCGGGGCTGATCTCACGCGCTCCCTCCCCCACGAAGATGCATCCGGTAGCGATATCGTGTTCTTTGCAGCCATTGCCTTTGCGACAGAGGCAATAGTCCAGGATTACGCGGTAGCTGGCTTCGTTTATGAAGTGCTCGACTATGGAGACGGGCAGTGCGATGCCGCCGTCAGTCTCAACACCTTCATAAACGGGAATGCAGGTGAAGTTGGTCCCCTTTGCGTCCATGACAAGCTTCAGGAAGGAGCCCAAAACCGGCACATTCAGCACCTTGAACATGACGTCCCTGTATTTGCTGGTCTTGGCGAAGAGTCCGACGCTTTTCCTGCCCCTGCCCATCTCGAGTACAGCTTCCTCTCCCGAACCGGATAACGCAGTACACTATTCTGTTCTTCTCCAAAAAGAGTGGGTAAGAGATCATGGAAGTGGTCGAGTCAGGCATAACTACCCACACTTTTTTAGAGAAGGCCTCCCTATTCTAACCCATAAGACAATATGGTCATACCTCCCCACCGACTTCCCTGTCTCCGGCCATACCGTTGATGAACCATTTGGCGCGGCAATCCCACGAGCTCTTATGCGGGGGATTATAAGTCCTGTTCCAGGGGGAAAAGTGGAAGGTGCCTGCGAGCAGGTGTTGAGACGACGAAAGGCCTCGATATGCGAGAGGCAATAACTCTCAATAGGGGAGGATGAAGCGGCCTTCTTCCGGTACCATGCGGCCGATCTCCAGAAAAGTACCCTCGATACGGGGGCCGATGAGGAATTTCCACGCGGTATCATCGACCTTGAGGTGCTTGATGTCCGCGGGCTCCCGCTCCAGGGCTTCGAAAACGCCCGCCATCTTCCAGGCCAGGAGCTGGGGGAAGGGCACCCCCTCCAACTCCGCCTCTATCAGAAACGGCTTGCGTGATACTTGCCGCGGCTTTCCCCAGCCCAGGAAAGGAAGGCTCATGTAGAAATGCCGGTAGGCCGTCTTATAGTTGTCCCCCTTCAGCTGATGGTATTCGGCCGCCGCTTTGGCCGCCAGCGCCTCTCCTATAGCGGTAGGGAGAGCCCCCTCCTTGCTTCCCTTCACCTCGTCTATCACCTGTTGCCATCCCGGAGCGGAGGTGATAACCATGTGGCGGTGAGTGCCCGTCTCGTAGATAGTGCCGAGTTCCGTATCCCAGCGCAGCTCCCATGGAAACTCCGGCAGGCGGCATTTCTCGCATACCTCCAATCCGTAGTCGCGCTTGGGACGGCGGGGCGTCCGCTTGTAGCCTTCAGGCTGCCTGCTGCCGGGAGAGCGGCGCCTCCTGCCCACTTTGCGTACGGTGATATCCCATTCATGTTCGGAGGCAGCCGTGAGTGAAAGAAGGGCCTCCACGCCGAACAGCCCCTCCCAGAAGCCCCAGATGTCGCCGGCCATGAGATGCGGGTGGTAGGGGTGGCGCGCCTTCACCACCAACTCCTTGCCCGGCTTCATCTTGGAGATCTCGATATTGCCACAGCCGAAGAACGCGGCTTCCTGGAAAGAGGACCTCACCACGCGCTTTGCCAGCGGCCAGTGGCGCAGCAGCAGGCGACGCAGACCGCGTACCTGGGACGTGACTTCCTCCCGCGTAAATGCGCGGCGACGCTCCCGCAGCGTATCGAGCAACTGCTCGCCGCGGAGCTTTACTCCCTCCTCCAGCAGCGCCCTTATATCCTCTTCATCGAGGAAGATCAGCCTTTCGGAGCGCTTGGACTGGAAATAGATGCCTCCATCCGTAGTCCAGACGAGCTTGCGGTTGAGGGAGCGCGGTAACCCGCATACGGGACAGTCATCATGACCCGGCATTCTTTCCTACCTCCTAGTCCAACAGGTTACTCAAGTGACTTCTCCGGCGCAACAGTAATTTCGCGAGACGGCCCAGGAAGGCGGCGAAAATGATGGGCGGAAAAGGATGAACGGAAAAGGCCCGCAGGGGGAACGCGCTACGGTGAAAGACCGTGCTTGGCTGCCGTAACCTCTGGATGAACGGAAAAGGCCCCGCAGGGGGAACGGGGCCTTCCGCAAATGCGGACTCCTATGGGGATTCAGGGGATACCTCAGGGATGTTCGGTGTAACTACGATTGTGCTGCTTGTATGCTGTGAACGTTGCTGTGGATATTGCTGCGAATGATCTGCGATCGCTGATAAAAATAGCGTCATGGGCGAGGACCATTTTAAGTAGTCCGTCTGGGCTGCATTCGATTGCAATTGGGGTAGATGGCTGTCTCGGCTAGTCGGCTTCGGATGGTGCTAGGGGAATGCTGTTGAGTCTACTTAAAGGGGGCTGCGATTATTGCTGCTACCGGCTCGCCCACGACGTCTTATTGCTGTTTCCTAGGCACTATTTCCCCGGTGTCCGCTTGGGGCCTTTTTCAAAGAACTTGGCACGTTTAAAAAATACCTCATCTGCCAGGAAGAACTCCATTCCTCGACGGTATTATTTAATTGCACCACTAATACCCTGGTATTAGTAAAATGGGTATCTGGAGGCCGTTCAGAGCGGTAGTAGCTTCTCGAGCTGCGCAAACATGTAAAATACACAATCCTTCACGATGTATGGCCAAAGGGGTAGACAGCTTCCGTCTGTGTTAAACTATGGGCGACCATTACCGGGAAAAGGAGGATGGCGAAGATATTCATCGTAGACCTGCATATACATACCAGTCTCTCCTCTTTCTGCAGTGACCTCTCGACGGAAGACATGTTCGCTGAAGCGAAAAGGCTCGGGCTGGACGCGGTGGCGGTAACCGAACACTCCACCTTTCATGGCGCTCGCGTAGCATGCGATGCGGGCCTGGAGAAAGGCTTCCCGGTATTCAAGGGGGTGGAGGTCTATACCACCGGTGGCGATATGCTCGTTTTCGGTGTGGAAACGGAGATATGGCCGGACATGGACTTCGAGGAGCTGCTGCAAGCTGTGTTGGAATCGGGCGGCCTTATCATAGCGGCCCACCCCACGCGGGGCTATTGGGGTCACCATCGCAGGTACAAGGGTTTTCCGCCACGCGAGGTGCTGGAGTTGGTCCATGCCGTGGAAACCCTCAACGGCGGTTGCTCTTACCAGGAGAACGTCCAGGCAACGCGCCTGGCGGCTGAACTCGGTCTACCCCAGGTCGGCGGCAGCGACGCCCATTCCATCTCACAGATAGGGAGATGCGTGACCGTTTTCCCGCGAGCCATACAAGGGGATGATGATCTCAAGCGCATGATAGGAGAGGGCAACTGTACGGCAGCCTATCTCCAGGATATCCTCACCGTACCGGATACCGCCATCAGGATCTGATGATTCGGGATATGTCGTATATCAAGCTCCGGGATACGTACTTTGTCGATAATGGATAAGGTTCTTCTCCAGGAAGCGTGGGTGATGGATGATGAGAGAATGTTCAAGCTCAGGGCTGGCCCCCCTGCCTGACGAAGAACGTGACATAAGAGGCCGATAGGCTTTGAGGTGATAGAGATGGATGAGGAAGAGAAAGAGAATCCCTGGGACCGTAGCCTGCGTGGCGTCAATGAATTCATAGAGGGTTTTGCCAGGAAGCTGCCCCTCTACCGTTCATTACGCAGTGCCTTCCGCGGCAAGACGGAAGGAATGGTCGACTGGGAGCAGGCGCGCGAGATAGCGATCATGGTGGCTCAGTCGGAATCACCTGCCGCCGAGGCCGGAGCGGGCGTGCAGGACGATTTCGAGGACATGTTGGCGCGCAGCGAGGAGCTGGTAAGGGAGTATTCGCACCTGGATCCCCAGGAGCCCGTGGGACCCCTTCTCGTCTTCGATCGTCCCGATTGGATAGAGGCAAATCTCTCCAGTTTTCAGCTCATATTCGAGCCTCTGGCCGAGAGTTACGGTAAAACCCTGAAGAGACTGGAGGAGCAGAGGAAAAGGCCCCTGCGCTCGGGGCGCAGATTTACCCGGGGCTTGCTCACCGTCCAACTGGGAATGGTCATCGGTTATTTGGCGCGCAGCGTCCTGGGCCAGTTCGATCTGGGCCTGCCCCGCCCCGAGGACGGTGGGAAGCTGTATATCGTCTATCCCAACCTGCTCAAGGCGGAGGGGAAACTGCGCCTGGTTCCCGAGGATTTCAGGCTGTGGATCACCCTGCACGAGGTGACCCATGCCTTCGAATTCGCGGCGAACCCGTGGATCAGGCAATACCTGAGAGCGCTCATGGAGAAGTACTTCAACAGCGTATCGCTGCGCCTGGAGGAGATGGGCATGCGCCTGCGCCCGCAGGAGCTGCGGGATTCACGGAAGCTCAACGAGATAATCAACCAGGGAGGCCTGATGTCCATCGTCCACTCTCCCGAGCAGCGGGAGATCCTATCTCAGATCCAGGCATTCATGTCCCTGGTGGAGGGCTACAGCAATCTCATCATGGATATCGTGGGCAAGGAGATAATCCCCTCCTTCGCTGAGATGAGCGTCGCCTTCCGACACCGCAGGGATTCCAAGTCCGGGGCGGAACGATTTGTGGAAAGGATGCTCGGCTTCGACCTCAAGCTGCAGCAATACCAGGTAGGCGAACTCTTCTGCAAGGAAGTGGAGGAGAAGAAGGGACTGGATTTCCTCAATCTCGCCTGGAAGAGGGAGGAGAACCTTCCCAACGGCGAGGAGATCCGCCATGCCTTCCAGTGGATCGAGCGCATGGAGGAAAGCGAAAGAGAAAAGGTTCTGCGGCATCGCATCTAGTGCCCCGTTTCATACATACGCCGGCATTCGACCACCGCTGCATCGCATTGTTTCCGTCCCAGAGAAACGTTACGCTCAATCGAGTTTGCTTCGTCGCTGCGCTTCTCACAATACATCTCGTCGCCGAGCGACTCGCCTAGCTCCGCTCCAACAGGCGTACTCGCAGAGCACGCCTCGGTCGCGCGCCTTGCCCCACACGGCACGGGACAGGCGAGCGAGGCGCATCGGCACTCTCGGTGCGTCACCGTATTTATTGAAGCGGGGCACGAGCAAATGGGATCAGGTCGAGATCACCATCTCCTAAAGCGGCAGTTTCTATTGCGGCTGTCGCTACGGGCTGAAGTCCTTGGAGCCTGACGCTATTCCGCCAATAACCAGGTGGCGACCGCCACGACCTGCGTTACTTGCAGCAATCCCTCCTGGTTTATCTTGTCAGGCGTGTCGCTGGAGAGATGGAAGTCGGGGTGGTCGTCCCTCTCGAACCACGACCAGTCACAGGTGACGGCCGGAATATGGAAGAGGAAGAAGGTACCAGCCGAGGTGCCGGGGTCCGCGCCGCCCAGCTCGAGTTCCACCTCAAGCAGCGAAGCGGCTCCATCTATGGCCTCCACCGTCGGGCGGTTCTTGCGGTAGTTGAGATCCCATACATCCATGTAATAGCCGTCCCCCGCCCCCAGGCCCTCTAGGTTGATGACGCGCACGCTATCCCGCCATCCTCCCGCCTCCAGGGCTTCGGCCAGGGCGCCGGAACCGTATCCTCCGCACTCCTCGGCGCCCAGCAGGGCGAAGACGAGAGTCTCAGCCGGCGCAGTCTCAAGCGAGGAGAATATCGAGGCGAGCTCGATCACGGCGCTGGTACCGGAGGCGTTGTAGTCGGCGCCGGGGTATATCTCTCCCGTGGATGCGTCCACTCCGAGGCCGTCGTAATTAGCCGTAAGGATTATCATTTCCTCTCCGGATGTTCCCGGAATCTCAGCGATGATATTCGCGCAGATAACCTCCGTATCCGCAGGTGGCGGATTTATGAGAAAACATCTGTCCGACGGGACCGGGAACTCCTGGCGATAACCCTCCAGCCCCAGTTCTCCTACGGGTTCCAGCCCCAACTCGCTCCATCGCTCCTCCAGAAAGACCTCCAGACCCTGCGATTGCGGCGATCCCGCGGCACGCCCAGCGAGCTCATCGCTCGCCAGGTAGTCAATGGACTGCATCATGCGTGCCGTATCCACCTTGTCCGCCAGGGATACGAGGAATGGATCCCCCTCTTCGGGATTTGAAGTAGCGCCGCAACCGGGTCCCGACAGCAGGAGCGCGATCAATGCGGCGGCCAGTATCGGCTTCAGGTATCTCATTTCTTTGCTTTTTTTCCGCTCGGCTTCTTCGCGGCCGCTTTCTTGCCGCTCGCCTTAGGCTCGGCGGGCTTCCGCCTTTTGAAGAAGTAGAACGCCAGGAAAGCAAGGATGACAGCCCCGAGTGCACCGAAGACTATCCCCAGCACAAGCCCCGTATTGCTGCTTTCTTGCGCTGGCTCGGTCTCCTGTTTTCCGCCCTCGACTTCACTTGCGGAAACGCCCAGGGCCTCGAAGGCGTCCTGGGGTGGGTCGCCCATGGCCTCCCCGGCAACGGTGATCCCGACGGTCTGTATGTCCGAGGCATCCTGGATCGTCTTGACGATCTGGGTGAGAGCCTTGAGCGAGCCGTCAGTGTCACCGGAAAGATCCATGAGTTCACGCGAAAGGTTGACGCCGAACTCGCTGCGATCCTGTTTCACCGTCGTATACTGCAGCTTTACACCCTCGGGGATATAGGTGACATAACCGGCGGCGGCCTCTTCTTCGCTGGGTCCCTTCAGGAGTTCGAGCACCGCGAACTCCACCATCTGGTTGCCACCCGTGAGGTCTCTCTGCACCTCAACCAGCTCCCCATCCTTGTAGAGGAATATGTGGCCGGAAGCGGGGGCCTCTTCCTCCTCGACGGGAGGTACAGGCTGTTCTTCCTGGGCGTATACGCTGCAGCATAGGGACAGGAACACTATCATAGCTACGAGGGCGGCTAATATCGATCTTCTGGCCATGGCTTCATCTCCCTTTCGTTTTGCTTCATTGTATGGACTGGGGACTTCTTTGGGCAAGGGTTAGATGTTGCCCGGTTGAGAAAGGTTCACGGCGATATTTTTATGCGGTTAGCGAAGTCATTTTCGTGCGACTCCGGTCGCTTTATACGCATGGGGGTTTGCTTGGGCGACGGCTCGGCGATAATCTTAGGGTAATATAGATATATATGGTTCTTCTCCCGGAAGTGTGCCCGCAGCGACGGGGGTGGTAAGATAGATGTTTCACACGTGGGAAAAGGAGGCTGACGGGCTCCGTGTCTCCTCTCCCCGTGTGGATCGTTTGCGGCGGTTGCGGCACCATGTTGCAGCGGGTCAGCCAGAGCGTGGATGCAGATGCCTTTAGGGATGTGAGAGGTGATAGAGGATTGAGGATAGGAATACCGCGTGCCCTCATGTTCTATCGTTACTACCCTTTTCTCAAGGCATTCCTGGAGAGTTATGGATGCAACGTGCAGCCGTCTCCGCCCACCAACCTCGAGATACTGGGAGAGGGGACCGATATCTGCGTGGATGACGTCTGCGTTGCCGTCAAGGTCCTCTTCGGCCACGTTTCACAACTGGCGCATAAGGTGGACGCCATCCTCATCCCTCGACTCGTCAGCGTGGAGAAACGGGGTTACGATACCTTCACCTGCCCCAAGCTTATAGCCGCGCCGGATATGATCCGTTACTCCTTTCCCCATCTACCGCCCCCCCTGGAGTTCACGGTTGATATCAGTAATGCGCCATGGTGGTGGGGCTGCGTGCGGCTGGTGAGGAGGCTCGATCTCCCCCTGCGTGGAATAGCCAGGCCTTACATGACGGCCGTAAGGGAGCAGGAAAGGTATGAAGGCATGCTCCGCAGCGGATTGTTGCCCTCCGATGCACTGAAGAGGATGTACAACGGAAACGGTGTCCCCCGACCCGCATATATCAGCGAAGGGGACGTTATCGTAGCCGTGGTCGGGCATCCCTATCTCCTGGGCGATCCCATCGTCAACAAGAGGCTTATACACTGGCTGGACGCAAGTGGAGCAAAGGTGTTGGGCAGCACCATGCTCTCGCAGGAGGACCTGGAGAGAGAGGAGCCGTCCCTCCCGCCCCTTTCCTGGAGCTACGAAAGGGAGCTGCTGGCCGCTTCCTCCAGCTTTATGAAACGGAAAGACGTGGACGGTATGATATATCTTACCAGTTTTGGATGCGGCCCCGATTCCCTGGTCACCGAGATGGTGCGCCGCGAATTGAAACCAGCCGGAGACCAGGTCCTGATGGAAATGGTGCTGGACGAGCACAGCGCGGAGTCCGGCGTAAGGACACGGGCGGAGGCTTTCGTGGACATGTTGCGCCATCGCAAGAAGATGCGCTCTAATACCGGGGGAGTGGGATGAAGGTAGCATTTCCCCATATGGGCAACGCCTATATTCCCCTGCGGGCACTGGTGGAATACCTGGGGGTGGAGGCGGTGGTTCCGGAGCGCCCGAACCGCGTCACCCTGGAAAAAGGAGCCAGATACGCGCCCGAATTCGTGTGCCTGCCGTTCAAGATAACCCTGGGAGACTGCATGAACGCCCTCGACAGGGGGGCCGACACCATGGCCATGGTCTGCGGTATGTGGGCATGCCGCTTCGGCTATTATGCCTATGTGCAGCATCTGATATTGAGGGATATGGGCTACGAGTTCGAGTCCCTCCTCATAGGCAGGGAGGACCCGCGCCTGGTCCTGGACAAGGTACGCAGCGCGGTAGGCAGGGGCGCTTTTCGTAAGCTGGCGGGCGCTGCGGCCATGTTCCGCGCCAAGGCGGGGGCGGTGGAGGAACTGGAGAGCCTGGCGAGGAGGATACGCCCCCGCGAGGAAGCGATGGGGAGTACGGACACGATCATGACGAGCTATCTCGAGAAGCTGGACCGGGCCGATTCCTTGCGGCGCATATGGCAGTTGCGCAGGGAGCAACGCGAAGCCATCACCTCGCTGCCCGTACGAGAGTCCAATGGTATGCTGAGGGTGCGCGTCGTAGGTGAGCTCTACGTGCTGCTGGAGCCCTCCCTCAACTTCGATCTGGTAAAGCGCCTGGGCACTCACTTCGGTGTCGAAGCCCAGCCGGTACTGTCCACCTACCGCTGGTTGCTCAGCCCGCTCTGGCTGGACCCCCTGCTCCATCTATCCTCTTCACGCGCGCGGCGCATCAGCCGCACCTATCTCCCCTACATCCTGGGTGGAGAAGAGCACATGACCATAACCGGCACCCTCGATTCTCAGGCGGACGGCTTCGACGGGGTTATACACGCCTATCCCCTCACCTGTATGCCAGAGAATATCTGCCGCACCATCCTCCCTAGTATCTGCACAGCAAGGGATATCCCCCTGCTCAACCTCTGTTTCGATGAGCACACCTCCACGGTGGGTACGATTACGCGCCTGGAGGCCTTCGTCGATATGCTGCGTTCCCGCCGCGAGCAGGACCCTTCTCTGACAAGGCTTTCCCCTCCACTATAGCTTCGGAGGACAAGTCTGGGACAAGCTGGGAGAAGGCGGAAGAGCGAGTCTCGCTCGATTATTGATACACTGGATTTCATGGAATGTGGCTTGCCGGACGAAGCTTTGGCGAAGGCTGGTGGAGATGAGCGGATTCGAACCGCCGACCTCCTGCTTGCAAGGCAGGCGCTCTCCCACTGAGCTACATCCCCACTACAATGCCTACGTATATTGGATTATAAACCATCTCCGATCTTGAGAGTTCTCAGGCAAAGGGGTCGGCCCTGGACTTATGCCTGAGAAAGTTAAAAGGAGCAAGGGACAAGGGAGAAAGAGGCCAATCATAATAGCCGTGTATAAGGGCTTGGCGTGCAGCATAGGCATAAGTCCAGGGCCGACCCCTTTGCCAGGACTCCTATGCCGGACGAGCTACGAGATCCTCTCCAGGATGGTGGCGACGCCCATGCCCATGCCGGTGCATGTAGAGAGGAGTCCGTAGCGTCCATCCGTCTGCACCAGCCTGGAGATCAGCGTACACGCTGACTTGACCCCGTTCGCTCCCAGGGGATTTCCATTGGCGATAGCTCCACCCCAGGCGTTAATCCTCTCCGGGCGCACGGGCTCCAGTTCCCTCATCCAGGCCAGGGGAAGGGCGGCGAAGGACTCATCGATCTCGAAAAGGTCGATGTCTTCCATGCGCAGCCCGGCTTTATCCAAGCCCCGCAGGGTGGCAGTGATGTGGCCGCTAAGCGACAGCGGCTCTTCACCGCTCACGGCGGTGCATACGTAGCGCACTTTCGGATCGAGGCCGAGCTCGGGGCACCTCTCCGACGCGACCAGGAGGGCCGCAGCCGCGCCGTCCGCGGCCTGGCCGGCGTTACCGGCCGTGATCACCCCATCAGGCTTGAATGCCGGCGCCAGGGAAGCGAGTTCATCGAGCGTGAGGTCGCGCCTCACGCCTTCATCATCGCTCAGGAACGAAGCGCTTCCATCTGCGGCGGATGCCTCCATGGGCATGATTACGTTCGTATGCAGGCCGGAGTCGATGGCGGCTGCCGCGCGGGAATGCGAGCCGAGGGCGTATGCGTCCAGTTCATCGCGGGAAAACCTCCATCTCCCGGCCAGTGTTTCCGCGGCCATCCCCTGGGAATGCAGATCGCCGAAGCGTGCGAAGAGACGAGGGCTGACACCGGTGCCCAGGTGGGCGATGTGGTCCCCGAACCCGTCCGAGCCCATGGGCTGCCGGCTCATCGACTCGACGCCGCAAGCGATCACCACGTCCATCTCACCCGCGGAGATGGCCTGGGCGGCGAGGGCGATGGCCGCCTGGCCGGAGCCCTCCTGCCGGTTCACCGTCACACCGGCCAGGGAAGAAGGAAGACCGCCAGCCAGCAAGGCGTTTCTGGCGATGTTCAAGGCCTGTTCGCCGATCTGGGTAACGCACCCGCAGACGACATCCTCAACCACGTCTGGGTCGATACCCAACCGTTCGTTTACCAGGTGGCTGAGGAGCAAGCCCAGGATGTCATCCGGCCGGAGGCCGCTGAGCGCTCCATTGCGCACGCCGGTCGGCGTACGCACTGCGTCTATTATTAACACGTCCCGCACTGCTGATCACCTGCCTCATCATCCTGACTGCCCTTGGGTTTACGCTCTAATATTCTTATTCGCCGGCCGCTTATCCTTCCGCGCCCGGTTTTAACTGAGGGGACGTAGGTTATATATTCTTATGGTAGAGTGCGAGAAGGAGAGGCCAGTTTCCTAGGAGGTGAGACCGTGAAAGCGTTCGTGCTGATCAAAGTGGAACCGGGTAAGATCAGAGAGGCGTTCGAGGCCATTTCGGGGATGAGGTCGGTGGTGGAAACCTACTGTATCACGGGACCTGACGACATCATCGCCGTACTCGAGTCCGATGATGCCAAGGGTGTCTCCGAAGTGGTCATCGCGGATCTGCACGATGTGCAAGGCATCAAGGGGACGGACACCCGCATCGTGGTCGAACTTCCCTGAGGAGCCTTGTGCCGCTGCCGGGAAAAAGGGAACCGGGAACGGTATAAAGAAAGTCTATAGGGAGGAGAATTACCCGTCTATCCGGATGGAACAGGCCGGCTTGCTTGACTGTCATACATCATTGGAGGCGGATCGTAAGGGATGCTAAACTATAGCCTGGCATATCAGGCGGGTTAGCGGAATCGCGAAAAAGCATATGCAAGACAGAGGGGTGTTTATGACGGAGGATATGAACAGGCCGGTGAGAAGGCGCCCACGACAGAGGGTACGCCTCACTCGCCGTTTCTATGTCGCTGCCGGAGTGCTCGGACTGGCGATCCTGGTCATCATCCTGGTCGCAACGCTTGCTTCCAGCGGCGGAGGCGGCGACTTGCAGGATGCCGTCGCTATCGTCGGAGGATTGAACGAAGCTCAGCTGAACCAACTAAGAGTCAACGAACAAGGTGCGGTGATGGTGCTCGAATACCACCGCATCGCCGAGGAGGGAAGGTGGTCGCGTACCCCCGAGAACTTCCGGTCTGATCTGGATTTCCTGTACGAAGAGGGCTATCGCTGCATAGGGCTGGACGACTACGTAAGCAACAACATTAACGTGGAAGCGGGATACACGCCAGTGGTGTTGACCTTCGATGATTCCGATCCCAGCCAGTTCCGCTACGTAGAAGAGGACGGAAAGATGGTCATCGACCCGCGCTGCGCCATGGGCGTGATGGAGCAATTCGACGAAGAGTACCCGGATTTCAACATCACCGCCACCTTTTACGTTCTCCCCACGCTCTTCGGTCAGGATGAGTACATCGAGGAGAAGCTGGCTTACCTGGTGGACAACGGCTACGATATCGGAAACCACACCATCAACCATCCTTCCCTCGGGGAGGTGGACGATGAGACGGTACTAGAGGAGTTGACCGGTAACATCAGCCTGGTCAGGGAGTATATACCGGAATACGAGCAGAAGAGCATCGCGCTTCCCAACGGCTCGGAGCCGAAGAACCCCTCACTGTTGACATCGGGTTCGTACAATGGCATTGATGTAAAGTTCGAGGCCTCTCTCCTCGTTGGTGCCAATCCTGCGCCCGCCCCGTGCAACTGTGACTTCGATCCCTTGCGACTCCCCCGCGTACAGGCTCTAGACCCCTCCCTGGACACCGGCGACTGCGGGATATACGCCTGGATCCAGTATTTTATGGAGAATCCTGAGCGCCGCTATTGCAGCGATGGCAACCCCGCTGTCGTTACAGTGCCCAAGCATATGATAGACCGGATCGACCAGAGCAAGCTGGGCGATAAGGAGCTGAGGACCTACTAGGAGAGGAGGAGCGAGGGCCGGCAATGCCCGCGCATTCCCGATAGTGGCACATTACCCCAAGAGCAGCAAGAAAATATTCACCCGCCGTCGCTGGCGCTCCCGTGTGACCCCGCGTACCAAGATAACCGGCGCGCGCGCGCAACCTCGCATGCGCCGCCGCCGCACGAGACTGACTCCGCGCGCCCTGTGGGCGCTGGTCGGGTTGGCCTGCGCCATATTCCTCGTAGTCATGCTGGTTATACTCATAGGTTCCCCAGCCGCCAGCGGGATAGTGCCCATTGAGGGATCCAGCGTTTCGGGCTCACCGCTCCATATCGAGGCTTCCCTGAAGGGCAACGTGGACCAGGCGGCAGTGAAGATCATGGTGGACGGCGAGGATTGTACGGCTGGGGCGACCATTACGGAGTCCGTGCTCTCCATGGACGCGGACCTGGAAGACGGTGAGCACCTGGTCGAGGTGATGGTCGGGGACAGGGTGGAGGCGTCATCGCGTTTCTTCGTGGATAACACGCCGCCCATAGTGCAGGTCGATGAATGGGAGGTAAGAGACGACGGCATCACCGTCATCAGGGGAAGGGTCGAAGGCGCAGATGCTCTGATGGTGGACGAAAAGAAGCTCGCGGTGGAAGAGGGCGGCACTTTCCAGGTGGAAGTGAACCGCTTCGAGCGTGCAACGGTGACCATCGCGGCCGTGGATATGGCCGGCAACCGCAGGGAGCTCCTCCTGGATACCGCCCCTCCCCCTCAGATCAAGGGAATCCATGTCTCCATCTGGGTGGCCGCAGATAACAATTTCTTTAAACAGATGGCCGACCTGGTGGAGAAGACCGAGCTCAACGGGATGCAGATCGACGTCAAGGACGAGAGCGGCAGGATTGCCTATCCCAGCCAGGTGGCGCTGGGTGTGGAGGTGGGAAGCCCGCTGGACAAGGGCGGAGTGGATATCGACAGGATAATGGACAAGTGCTGGTATAACGGTATCTATCCCATCGCCCGTATCGTTTGCTTCAAGGACCCGGTGGTCGCTTCAAAGCGCCCCGACCTCGCGGTGCAAAACACCTCGGGCGGGCGATGGGGCGATGGGAAATGGCTGGATCCCTATAGCCAGGAGAACTGGGATTACCTGCTGGAACTGGCGGTGGAGGCCTCGCGCAAGGGTTTCAAGGAGATCCAGTTGGATTATGTCCGCTTCCCCTCCGATGGTGATACCAGGACCTGCGTATTCCCGGCACAGGGCGGTGACACACGCGAGAAAAAGCAGGTTATCGTGGACTTCCTGAAATATATGCGCGACGGATTGAAACCCCTGGGAGTGTTATTGTCCGCCGATGTCTTCGGGCTCACCGCCTCCGACCAGGGAGACATGGGCATCGGCCAGGACGTTACCATCATGGGCCAGTACCTCGACTATATATGCCCCATGGTCTACCCTTCCCATTACAATCCCGGGGAGTACGAAATAGGCAATCCCGAGGCCAATCCCCACGATACGGTGTATCACAGCCTGGTTGATTTTCAGAAGAAGCTGGAGGGCACATCCTGCAAGCTGCGGCCTTGGCTGCAGGATTTCTCTCTCAGCCTCACTTACGGGATAACGGAAGTGCAGTCCCAGATAAACGCCTGCTACGAACTGGGCATAAACGAATGGCTTCTCTGGGACCCCAACTGCACGTTCACCGAGGGTGCTTTGCAGCCCGCCGAGCCCCCCGAAACCACCGAGGAAACCACCGGCTGAGCCCCCACGTACGAAAGCGAACCCCATACGTCTGAGCAATACAGCTCGACAGTCTGCATCGCGTAAGCGACAGCGCCGTTTGCGGCGCGGCGGTGCCTGTCGCCAGTCCTGGCGGAGCCAGGCCTGGCCTGGCACGCGTACGTCCGGAAATGATTCATGGTGACAGGGCGGCGCGGCGGTGCCTGTCGCCAGTCCTGGCGGAGCCAGGCCTGGCCTGGCACGCGTACGTCCGGAAATGATTCACTTTAAGAGGCAGTGTGTCTGCTCCGCAAAGCCACCTTCACCCGGTCTATGATGACCACGGGCAGAACCGAGCAGGCGAGGATGAGTCCCCAACCTGCGGCGCTGACATATGCGGTGTCGAAGAGGCGCATCAGGGGTGGCACCGTTATCACCAGGAGCTGCAAGGCCAATGAACCCCCCAGGGCGGCGAGCAGAGCGCGGTTGTCGGTGAAGGAAAGCTCCATGAATGACAGCCTCTCGGAGCGCGAGTTGAAGGCGTGCATCAGCTGCGCCAGCACCAGGGTGGTGAAAGCAACCGTCTGCACCTTGGCGATGTCTTCGGGGTAGAGGACGTAATAGGAGATAAAAAAGGCAGCCAGCGCCCCCAGGGAGAGCAGCAAGCCCTGCCAGACTATCATCAGTTGCTTGCGGTAGGAGAGAATACTCTCGGAGGGATCGCGGGGAGGGCGCACCATGATGTCGGGGGCGGGGGTGTCCACGCCCAGGGCCATGGCCGGAAATCCGTCCGTAACCAGGTTCATCCACAGCACCTGCACCGCTTGCAGCGGGGTGACCGAGGCCAGGAGCATCCCGATGAACATGGTTGATACCTCGCTCATGTTGCAGGAGAGTAGAAAGTAGATGAACTTTTTGAGGTTGTCGTAGATTATCCTGCCCTCTTCCACCGCCCCCACGATGGTGGCGAAATTGTCGTCGGCAAGCACCATGTCCGAAGCTTCCTTGCTCACGTCGGTTCCCGCGATACCCATGGCTACCCCTATGTCCGCGTTCTTCAGGGCGGGGGCGTCGTTGACGCCGTCCCCGGTCATGGCCACGGTCCTGCCCTTCGCCTTCCATGCCCGTACTATCTTCACCTTGTCCGCCGGGGAGACCCGGGCGTAGACGGCGATCCTCTCCACCCGTTCCTCCAATTCCTCGTCCTTCATATGCACGAGCTCCGCCCCGGTCACCAGCTCCTTCTCCGCGGTGAGGATGGACAGCTCCTGGGCTACCGCACGGGCGGTCGCCGCGTGATCGCCGGTTATCATCACCACCTCGATGTGCGCCTTGCGGCACAGGTCCAGTGCTCCATAGACTTCCGGTCGCGGGGGGTCCATGAGGCCGGTCATACCGAGGAAGATAAGGTCACGCTCCAGGTCATCAGGCGATACGTCCGTGGGCATCTCCGGGAGTGGACGGCAGGCGAAGGCCATGGTGCGCAGGGCCCGATCGGCCATCTTCTCGGCCTCGGCCGCGTAGTGGACGCGCCCGCCGCTTCCCATATCCTGGACGCCTTGTGGAGTGAGGACGTGGCTGCAGCGGTTCAGGACCGTCTCCGGGGCGCCCTTGGTGAGAATGACGTATGGGGCCGAGGCAAAAGGGAAGTAGGGGTTTTCCGGCCCGGGGTGGGTGACGGCGTTTATGGTGCTCATCATCTTGCGTTCGCTCTCGAAAGGTATCTCCTGGACGCGGGGCAGGGCTCCACCCGCTTCCACCAGGGGGAAGGACATCTCCTGCGCCGCGCGCAGCAGGCCGACCTCGGTTCCTTCCCCCAGGAACTCGCCGTCCTGTATGCGGGCGTCGTTGCACAGGGAAGCCGTGGCCAGCAGGGAAAGAGCCGCTTCCCTCCAACCGCTCTCCCCGTCCATGTTGCCGGTCCTATGCAGGGGCTGGCGCTGTGGCAGCTGTATTTCCTGCACCTCCATCTCGTTGCGGGTCAGGGTGCCCGTTTTGTCGGTACATATGACATCGGCGCAGCCCAGGGTCTCCACCGCCGGCAGCCGGCGCAGCAGGGCTTTCCGGTCCGCCATGCGGCGTACCCCCAGGGCCAGGGCGATGGTCACAATAGCCGGCAGTCCCTCAGGGATGGCGGCTACGGCCAGGCTTACGGAGAAGAGGAGCATCTCCGACCATTCCAGGCTGCGCAGGACACCCGCGGTGAAGATGACCGCGCATATGGCGATGCAGAGGACGGCGATCCTCTTACCCACCCTTGCCAGCTCCACCTGCAGGGGGGTTTTCTCCTCCACCGCTTCGCCCAGCATCTCCGCGATGCGTCCGAGTTCGGTGTTGCGGCCAGTCGCTACGACCAGGCCGCTGCCGCGCCCGTGCACGATGTGAGTGCCGGTGAAGACCATATTCCTGCGGTCGCCCAATGGGAGGTCGCCTTCCGGCATCGTGCCGGTCCCCTTATCTATAGCCGCGGACTCACCGGTAAGGGAAGCCTCGTCGGTCCTTAAGCCGAAAGCCTGCAGGAGTAGCGCATCCGCGGGTATGCGGTCGCCGGACTCGAGGATGATGATGTCGCCGGGCGTGAGGTCCTGCGAGGGTATCCCCCTCTCTTTCCCCCCGCGCATCACCCGGGCGGTGGGAGCGCTCAGTTTCTTCAGGCTCTCCAACGCTCTTTCGGCCCGGTATTCCTGGACGAAACCGAGGATTGCGTTGGCCACCACTATGAACATGATGACCGCGGCGTCCAGAAACTCCTGGAGTGCGACGCCCGAGATAATCGCGGCGGCGATGAGTACGTAGATCATGAAGTCGCGGAATTGGTCTGCGAAGAGCATTATGGGATGGACGCGCTTCTCCTCGCGTATCTTGTTATGGCCATAGTGGTGCAGGCGGGAGGTGGCCTCTTCCTCCGAGAGCCCTGTCTCCAGGTCGGTATCCAGCCTCTGTGCCGCCTCCTCCGCGCCGAGGGAGTGCCACTGCACGTCTTCCGGATTCATCGTCAAGTTTCCCGCTCCCCGCTTTTGGGTACTATAAACATGGCTGGGGCCGCAGCGGTGGGCCCGGACTGCATCTTTGAAATGATACTGCATAGATATTATAATGGCGAATGTCGTGACGAAGGGCCGCCGCGGGTATGCGGCGCCAGTGGAAAGAAAAAGCAGCAATAGAGGGAGCACGCCCGGACTTAAGGAGGTAATGGCATGAAGGTCACTTTCAGCATAATCAAAGCTGATGTGGGCGGCTACGTCGGCCACTCCGACGTACATCCGGCGATGCTGAGCCGCGCGAGAGAGCTCCTGGCCGAGGCCAAGGAGAAAGGCCTGATAATCGACTACTGCCAGGCCAAATGCGGGGACGACATCGCCCTGATTATGACCCACGAAAAAGGAACCGATAACGAGGAGATACACCATTTCGCCTGGGATACCTTCGAGAAGATCACCGAACTGGCCAAAGAACTCGGGCAATACGGGGCGGGCCAGGACCTGCTCACCGACGCCTTCTCAGGAAACCTGAGGGGCATGGGGCCGGGCTTCGCGGAGATGGAGATAGAGGAGCGCAAAAGCGAGCCCATCATCTGCTTCCTGGCGGACAAGACCGAGCCTGGCTCCTGGAACTATCCCCTGTACAAGATGTTCGCCGACCCCTTCAACACCGCCGGCCTGGTTATCGACCCCTCCATGCACGACGGCTTCCGCTTCGAGGTACATGACCTCATCGAGGAGAAGAAGGTTATATTCAGCACCCCCGAGGAGATCTACGACATGCTGGTGTTCATCGGCGCCCCGTCACGCTACGTGATCAAGCACATCTTCCGCAAGGGCGACGATGACGAGCCGGTGGCCGTGACCTCCACCCAGCGCCTCTTCCTCATGGCCGGGCGCTACGTGGGCAAGGACGACCCGGTCATGGCCGTGCGCTGCCAGAGCGGGCTGCCCGCGGTGGGCGAGGTGCTCGAGCCCTTCGCCTTCCCCTATACCGTGGCCGGATGGATGCGCGGGAGCCATCATGGGCCCTTCATGCCAGTGGGCACCGATTGGGATACGCCCACCCGCTTCGACGGGCCACCGCGCGTGGTCGCCCTCGGTTTCCAGCTCACAGGCGGAAAACTGGTGGGTCCCAGGGACATGTTCGCCGACCTCAGCTACAACAACGCTCGCCAGAAGGCGCTGGATATAGCGGATTACCTGCGCGCGCACGGTCCCTTCGAGCCGCATCGCCTGCCCCTGGACGAGATGGAGTATACGACCATGCCCGCGGTGCTGGAGAAACTCGCCGGCCGCTTCGTGCCCCTGGAAGGCACCGAAAGAGACCACTAAGAACGGACCAAACCCTAATAGAGGGCGCCCTCCGGCGCCCTCTTTCAGTCTTCGCAGCCTATTGGAGGATTTAAGACGTCGATATGGGAGTGATGTAGACCGATCCGATGGAAGTAAACGAGACGTTCGGCTGGAGCAATTCTTACCGTGCTTACTTGCTGTTGGCTTTTCTTATTCCGTTCGTCGATATATTCGTCCAGCTCGTATTGGAGAATTGGGCTTGGATGGTAGTCTCGGTTATCTTCTGCCTGGTGCTTCTCGTGATGATATTGTTCTCTTTCAAGAGGCCGTTCGTTGAGCTTACGAACGGTGAATTGAGATTCTATCTTCTTCCGATGCCACCGATCGTTTTCCAGAGGTTCAAGATGAGTGAGATAGAGAGCTTCTCGGTTGAAAAGAGCAAGTTAGTGATAGATCTTGCGGATGGTACAAAGGCGAGAGCCAATCTGTTTGCGGCAAAAGCTGCAGACAGGGAGCGGCTGTTGGAATTCCTTATGGGTACGGATCACCGGCTCAGTTGATGGCTCAGATCATCCCGACCTCAGGCCTGATCGACCCCCTCGCCCTGGTCCCCAGGACCTGAAAGTGATGGATCCATGGGTGTTCGGGCGAGGCCCCCATCTGCGTCGCCCCCTGCCCGAGAACCGGGGGTCGGTCGGAGCGACATCGGGAGCGTGCGTAGAAAAAGCGGTGAGACAATATACCGTCCCGGGCGTCCCCCTATATAAATCCCCCCGCCCTGGTCTCCCGGACCTGAAATCTAAAGCGAAGGAGATCTGGTTGCAAGCCATATATTCGCTGCCACTAGCCCGGGGAACTACCAGGTCGGTCGCAGCGAGCGCGCGCAAGTCGCGTTGAGGTCTCTTCCTCCTATCCCGCATATTGCGCGCCGAGCGAGACCGTTACCTGGAGGCCCCGGGCTGAAGGAATGACATCCTTTATCAGGTCCGGATGACCAGGGCCTCCTCGTCTACGCGCAATATCGCCTCGTAGGGGATGACATTGGTCTCCCCGGGGCGGTTATAGCGGCTCCTCAAGCGATTGACCAACCTGCCGATTCTGCCGCCCGCGGGGAGCCATTCCGTACCCACCTGCAGGCCCTCGAGGAAGAGGAGGACCCCCTCCTGCCTCATGAGCACATCGTCCACACGGTGCAGACGATTGCCCTCTTCATCGGTGATCTGCTTATTGAGGATGTCCCGGCGCGCGAAGATCTTGCCCTCACTGGAGACCACCTGGAACAAGGGATGGGGATCGCGGAGGTAGAGGACCTCCGGTTCCAGCGACTCCACCTCCTCCCAGGGCAGCAGTAATACGATATCTTCGGCCGGCCGGGGCAGGATCAATTCCCCGATACGGTCTGTCCACTGCAGGTGGACGGCCACGTCCGTGACCATGGGGGGCTGGAGCCCCAGGTCAACGGCAAGGTCCTGCACGTGCCCCACCTCGTGATCCTCGGCGTCCCTTACCTCTCTTTTGATGAAGGAGATAAGGGAGAATACGTCTTCATCCATCAATCGGCCACCTCCCCCTTGGAACATACGTACAGGAAATGGACGCAGTCATCAAGCGGATCGCAGTTTTCCTGCAACCCCTCTCCTTGCCGCCCTGTGCGGGCGACTTGAAAGTGGAAAATGCGTCTTCGTCCATCAATCGGCCACCTCCCCGCTCAGCCGGACGGAAAGAACGTCGAGACTATCATCACCAGGGTCAACAGGGTAAGTAGGATGGTAACCGTCCACATCACCCTGTTCAACCAGGGTGGATTGACGTATGAGCCCATTACGTCGCGGTCGTTTATCAGGGTCAGCATGCAGAAGAGGATCACCGGCAGCAGGATGCCGTTCATGGTCTGCGATACGAGCATGAGGAGAACCAGCGGCATACCCGGGATCATCACCAGGATAGCGCTGCCGGCGATGAAAAAAGTATAGATGAAATAGAAACGTGGAGCTTCCCGGTAGCTGCGGTCTATACCCGATTCCCACCCGAACGCCTCGCAGACCGTATATGCGGTGGAGAGCGGGAGGATGGAACCGGCGAAGAGGGAAGCGACCAGCAGACCGAGCCCGAAAAGGTAGGAAGCATAGTTCCCCGCTATGGGAGCCAGGGCCGATGCGGCCTGCTCGGCCGTGGTGATGGTCGTGGCCCCAACACTTGGATTGTTAAAAAAGGCGGCGGAACAGCAGATGACGATGAACATGGCCACCACCGTCATGAGCAGGGAACCCACCACGGTGTCCACTCGCTCGTACCTGATCTTGGAGGAATCCAATCCCTTGTCCACGATGGCCGCCTGCTGGTAGAACTGCATCCAGGGAGCGATGGTGGTACCGATAATGGTCACGGTGAGGGCCAGGTAGGCGGGGTCGAAGTGTGGCGAGGGCGTGACCAGGGCTTTTCCCACCTCACTCCAGTCGGGGCGGGCCAGGAAAGCAGAGATAATATAGGAGATATACACAAGCGAGGCGACGAGGAATACTTTTTCGACCCGCTTATAGGTGCCCCTTACCACCAGCCACCAGATGAGCACCGCCAGGGGTGGTATCGCTATCCATGGTGGGACGTGGAAGAGCTGCATGCTGGCGGCAAGCCCAGCGAAGTTTGACAGGGTGTTGGCGAAATTGGTCACCAGGAGGGTGAACATGATGAAGGCGGTGAGGCGGAGCGAGAATCTTTCACGGATGAGCGCGGCCAGGCCCTTGCCCGTGACCATGCCCATGCGTACGGTCATCTCCTGGACCAGCGAGAGCAGGACGGCGGTGAAGACCAGCACCCAGAGGAGTTCGTAGCCGAAGCGCGCGCCGGCCACGGAGTACGTAGCAATGCCGCCGGCGTCGTTGTCCACCATGGCGGTGATCAATCCGGGCCCGAGGACTGTAAGGAAGATCAGTATCTCCCGGCGGCCCAGCCGTCTCTGGGTGCGGCCTCCCCTGCCGAGCATGGTTCTCCTCCAACCTTAACTCACTCCTGTTTTCGCAAAGTCCTGCTAAAAGTCCTGGTTGATTATACCACGCGGCTTTGGAAACAGAACGTTGCGTGGGTGGTAGGTAATGGGAAATGGGGTCAGGTCTTGACATCTCTCGCCTGCGGCTAGAGAAGCAAGACGCTGACCCACACCCTATGGGGAACAGATCGGACGTGGGTGATAGGTGATGGGAAACGCCCCGGCGCTCAGTGCAGCGAGCAGGAGGCGGGACAGTCGATGACCCTGTTCTCGGTGACGACCTTGTGGATATGGGCATCGTGATCCGCGCAGGGCACATGTTCGATTATCTGGACCTCGAAGGCCACGGCGATGAGCATACAGCGAGGGCCGCACTTTTCCAGAAAACGGTCGTAGTAGCCGCCGCCGTAGCCGAGTCGGCCGCCCGTGAGGTCAAAGGCCACGCCGGGCATGAGGATCACGTCAATATCCCTGGCGGGCAGGGGCCGCAGGCACGTTCCCTTGGGCTCAAGTATGTCGTAATTACCCAGCTCGAGGTCTTCGTCGAGGTCGAGGATGCGGGAGGCCACCATGGCCTTGTTCCCTGAGTCCGTGCAGGGCACGCATACGATCCTGTTCTCGCCCAGGGCGCGGCGGATCATGGGGATGGTGTCCACTTCGCTGCGGAAGGAGATGAAAAAAAGGATGGACTCGGCCGCGGTGAACTCCGGGACCGACCAGAGGTTCTCGGCGACACGTGCCGAAAGGAGACTCCTCTCCTCGGGATCTATGCTGTCACGGAGTTCCTGGACCTTCTTGCGCAGCTCTTTCTTCTTTTTATGGATCATCCTTTGCTCACACTTCTTGCGTAAGAACCGTCTTTTATAATATATCAGGGTCTGGTAAAAGCAAGCCGGAGCGTGTCCGCGAGGCAAGGAAGAGGTGAGAGCATGGCGCGTGTCATACTGGTCGCCGATACCCATATACCCAAGGTGGGTCCCGCCCTGCCGGGCCGGCTCCTGGAGGAGTTCGCAGGGGCCGACCTCATCCTGCATGCCGGGGACCTTATCGAGATGTCGGTCATGGAGGAGCTGAGCGCGTTGGCGCCGACCAGAGCCGTGGTGGGGAACATGGACCTGCCCGAGGTGAGGTCGCTGCTGCCGGAGAAGGTGGTGGTCGAGGTGGAGGGAAAGCTGATCGGACTCATCCATGGCTGGGGGCCGCCCATGGGCATCGAGAGGAGGGTGCTCTCCCGTTTTTCCGGTGTGGATGTCGTAGTCTTCGGGCACACCCATAAGGCGCTGGTAGAGGAGAGGAAAGGGACCATGCTCGTCAATCCCGGCACCCCCAACGACAGGCGATTCTCGGACCGCCTTTCATATGCGGTTCTCACCATTGAGAAAGGGGTTATGACGCCGGAGATAATCTGGCTGGATTAGGCTATGCGTGGGTTCTTCCGCCAGGCACTGGCCCGGGGCGATCCTTGTGCCCGCTCTACGAGGGTACCTGCTCTCCCCAGGGCTCGTCCTCGGAGAAGTCCAGGCCTCCGATGACCACCCAGCGCCCCTTGCCGGCGATATCCTCGAAGCCCGGGATGTACTGCAGCGGGTCGTTGACGGGGTCCTCGTAATAGCTCAGAAAGATCTCGCCTTTTTTGTCGCCGAAACTGTCCTGGCGGTATTCGGGACTGTCGAAGAAATCCCCGATGTAGCGTATCCCGCCCGAGACCAGCTCCACCTTGGCCTCCCCGCCCTCGTTGTATACCTCTTGCATCTGGATGTCCAGGAACTCCACGTTCCATCCCGTTTCGTTCCAGAGTTCCCGCAGTGCGTCCACCTGTTCCGTACCGATGAACTGACCGCTGGGATCCTGGAGAAAAGTCGGGTTGACCACCGAGAGCCAGAGGTCGAAATCACGCCCGAGTTCGGGGTTGGGAACCTCCACGCCGTCTTCGTTCGGGCTGCGTATGAATTCCATGGAGGCGAACCAGGCCTGCACCGCCGTGACGGGAACGCTCTCCACCGGGTTGTAGGTTTCGGGATCGAAGTCGGCGTAATCGCCGCTGAAGGGCGCCCCGCTGCTCCAGCCGCATCCCGCACAGAGGATGAGGGCCAGCGCTCCCACCAGGTAGATGATAAAACGCCTTGCGTGCAAATCCGACCTCCTCGTCTTATTACATTCCGTATAAGTATAGTTTACGATGGAGCACCTGTCAGCAATGCCATGTCCGCATGAACGGGCGCGGGCTCGCGGCGCCAACACCTGTCAGATCGGTTCCTCCACCTCGGGGAACTCCGGCTGCTCCGGGCCTATCTCCGCGAAAAGGTAGGGGAGTTTCATGATCTGGTAGTCCTGGACGATCCAGGTGTCCTCTACCTTGACCAGCGTGACCAGGCGGGGGTGCTGCGAAAAATCTATCCCCCCACTGGTGCTGCCGTCGTTGTACATACCCTCGAAGTAACCCCCGGTCACCTCGACTTCGGCGTAGTCTCCTTCCTCCTTGACCAGGCGGGTGGTCAATCCTTCCAGGAGGTAGGAATCGTAGTCTATGCCCTCGGTGTAAGGGTCGGGCTGGTATTCGCCGCGCTCGGCCATCTTGTAGAGCTCGAGCTCCGTATGATTCAGGTAGGTCATCACGTCCTTATCCTTGATGGCATTGTAGAATTCCTTCACCGCTTTCTCCGGGCCGCTCTCACCCCCGCTGGCAACGAGTATGATGATCACGATAACGGCCACGAGCACCGCAAGGATCAGCAGTGCCACCCAGGGGCTTGTGCGTCTGCGCGTACGGCGCCTGCGCCTTTCCGCCTCTTCCGCGTCCAGCCCATCCCTCTGGGCTTCGCGGCGATAAATGGCCGCCTCACGCTGGGAACGCCTGCGCGCGCGCGCCTTACGAGCTTCCAGGTCGGTGAGTTTTTCCCCGCAATCCTCGCAATAACGACGGCCTTGCGGATTGTCGTAACCGCAGTTGGGACAGCGCAAGAATGACCCCCTTACTCCTCGCTCGAGAGCATGCCGGTGGGCGCTCCGTTCACCGGCGGACGGGATGTGAGCGGCCAACCGCCGGCTCCAGCGTATTGCTGCTTGCTATCATGCAGTGTGGACAACGGCTCACCCTCTCGTTCGTTCATAGACGTGCCATGCTCTCCAGCCCGAAGACAACATAAAGATCCAGAGCCTCCATGTACCATCGACCGTCCTTCATCACCACGTACAGGGGCACGAAATCCTGCGTGGAGAAGTCGATCTCGCCCGCGGCTGCCCACGTGCCCTCCTTAAGGTTATATAGCTCACACCTGCCGCCGGCAAGCCTTACCAGGGCCCGGTCACGGTCCAGGTATGAACTCTCGAGCCGTATGCCCTCGAACTCCATGCGCCAGTTCACCGGTTCCACCAGGTACTTGCGGTGCAACTCCTCCCACTGCCGGGCCAGCTCACCATCACCGCCCGCCGCTTTGCTCAGCGCCTCCGGGTTGACGCAGGACCGCATAGCCGTGATGTCATGCGCTTGGACCGCGCCCAGGAACTTGTATACGGTCTGCTCCGGTGTGGCCTGCCCGCATCCGGCTGCCGCGAGGCAGACAAGCGGTATGCATATGATAAGGGCAAAAAAAGCCCCTCGTTCCGCCATCCATTCACCCTCCAGCCGGCGGTGTTGTCGAACCCTCGATCTTGTTCAGGCCTTGGCTCCGCAGTCCGGGCAGAAAGCCGACCCGGCCGGGATCTCCGCACCGCATGATGCACAGGTGGCAGCTCCCGCTGCTTCCACCGGAGCCTGGGGCGGCGCTGGGGCCGCCGGAGGGGTGGGGGGTGCAGGAGGAGCAGGAGGGGCAGCCTGGGCCTGGGGGGCAGCCGGCGCCGCTGCCGCCGCGGCCTGCTTCTGCGCCTCGATAGCCTTCTCGGCCTCGATGATCTGCCACTCCAGGTTGAAGATCTGGTCCGCCTGTGGGCGCAGCTGCTCCACATCCGGCTGCTGCTGACGGAACTGCTCCAGCAGGCTCTCGCCCAACTGGGCTACCATCTCTCCACGCTGCTTGCGCATGGAGCCTACCTGGCCTTTCTGCTTTGTACCGTCAAGCGCCTGGTCGATCTGCGAGCCCAGGCTCGAGGCCTGCTCCTTCAATTTGTCGATGAAACCCATTCCCTCACCTCGCTTAGAATAAAAACCTTTGATCTATGGTCCTTAATTATAGAACATTTACGCTACACCGGCGGTTTCCTTCCCGGTCGATTCAGTACGGAATATTTGATAGGGAAGCTATACAGAAGGTTCCCTTACGCGGGGTGATTGCGGGGATGCCGGATGATCGCAAGCGGTGCATCCATGACTATCTGGGCGCCTCTTCTCCCATGAGGAGCCTATGGATGGCGCGAGCCGAGTTCTTACCCGCCCCCATGGCCTCGATCACCGTCGCCGAACCGGTGACTATGTCTCCTCCGGCAAAAATATTGGAGATAGAGGTCTGTCCCGTCTGCGGATCCGCCTCGATATATCCCCATTTGTTCAGCTTCAGTTCGGGGATGGTCGAGGGCAGCAGGGGGTTGGCCCTGGTCCCGATGGCCATAACCACCAGGTCCACTTCCAGCTCGAATTCCGAACCTTTGATGGGGACGGGGCGTCGCCTCCCGCTCTCGTCGGGCTCACCCAGTTCCATCTCCAGGCATTCCATGCCCCGCACCCACTCGTCACCCAGGATACGTATGGGAAGGGTGAGGAACTTGAACACCACTCCTTCCTCCACGGCATGTTCCACCTCCTCGGCGCGGGCTGGCATCTCCGCGCGGGAGCGGCGGTAGACGATGTTCACTTCCTCGGCCCCCAGGCGCAATGCGGTGCGCGCGCTGTCCAGGGCCACGTTCCCGCCCCCGATGACCGCGACGCGCTTGCCCTTCTTTATTGGAGTGTCGTAGGCCGGGAAGAGATAGGCCTTCATCAGGTTTGACCTGGTTAGATATTCGTTCGCGGAGTATACGCCGTTGAAGTTCTCCCCCGGTATATCCATGAACATGGGAAGGCCGGCGCCTATGCCTATAAAGGCGGCGTCGTAACCCTCGGCGAAGAGTTCCTGCAGGGTAAAGCTGCAGCCGATCACCTGGTCCAGCCTGATCTCCACACCCAGCCGGTGCACGTATTCCACCTCGCGCATGACGATGGCCTTGGGAAGGCGGAACTCCGGTATCCCGTAAGTGAGTACTCCTCCGGGGGCGTTGAGGGCTTCGAAGATGGTCACTGCGTGGCCCATGCGGGCCAGGTCGCCGGCACAGGTGAGGCCTCCCGGTCCGGCCCCTATTACCGCCACCCTCTTTCCCGTGGGCGGGCTCTTGGGTGGGATGATCGGTTCGCCTCGCGCGGCTTCATAGTCGGATGCGAAGCGCTCCAATCTGCCTATGGCTACCGGCTCTCCCTTCTTGCCCAGGGTGCATACCTGCTCGCACTGTGTCTCCTGGGGACAGACCCGCCCGCATATCGCCGGGAGGTTGTTCTGATCCTTGAGCTTGGCCGCGGCGTCCATGAAATCGCCCGTCTCGATGGATGCGATGAAGGCGGGGATGTCTACCTCCACCGGGCACCCCGCAACGCACGGCTTCTTTTTACACTGCAGGCAGCGCGAGGACTCTTTGAGGGCCTCTGTTTCGCCCAGTCCCAGAGCGACTTCGTTAAAATTGCCTTTACGGGTTTCCGGGTCCTGCTCGGGCATGGCGACACGCGGTATCTTTGCCCTTCTCTTCTTCTCCTCTGCACTCATGCTTTATTTCACCCCGGCTTCCTTTTCGCGGCAAACAGGCTGTAGAAAAATATACGCGCCTTCCTTTCCTTCGCGCAACCATGGTCAGCATCCAGACGTACGCGTGCCAGGCCCGGCTTAGCCGGGAGCGGCGCTGGCGCCTCTATTTCGCCCGCTACGAAACATCGCCGCGCGCCGGAAGCTCATCCGTCAGAACACGACACGCAATCGGGCTTGCCACGTCGCTTCGCTCCAATACGCGATGCAATCCAGCATGCCTGGTAGATAAACGCGGAACTTGGCCAGGTTGGTTGCCCGTCCTATACCCGTGGGCAGATGGAACGCGGATCGGAGGTAATGATGGCGAAGAAGCGGTGGATAGGTGTTGTAACGGCGGTTTTCATACTCCTGGTGTTGTTAGCCGCCGTGGTGCTGGGATGCGGCGAAGAGAACGAAGCGGATCTATACCAGGCGATGGACGAATCCCGCGGGGGGGAGACCGGTAGCGATACGACCATGTGGGAGAAGGGTGCGGAGGAGTCACTACCGGCCGAGATTGGGGATGCGCAGGACGCGTATGCGGAGGGTGAACCCTCGGGGATCACTCCCTCTCCCATCTCCTCGACCCTTCCCCAGCTCCAGCTCATGGTGATCAAGACCGCCCTCATGGAGATGGAGACGGGCAAGGGCGATTACGCGAGGATAAGGGAGGATGCCGTGGCCATCACCTCCGCGGCCGCAGGTTACGTAGAGGGCGAGAGCTCCAGCCGGGACGACGAGGGCCTCACCTATGCCACACTCACCTTGCGCATACCGGCGGACAAGTTCGACGAGGTCTTGACCGAAGTATCTTCATTGGGGGAAGTGGTGTCCACCCAGGTGTCCACGAACGACGTGAGCGCGGAATACGTGGACCTGGAGAGTCGCCTGAGACATCTCCAGGCCGAGGAGTCCTTCTATCTCTCCCTCATCGGGCAGGCCACGACCATACAGGAAATGATCACCATCCGCGAGCACCTGGACTCCATACAACTGGAGAAAGAGCAGGTGCAGGGGAGGATGAACTTCCTCGACCAGCAGGTCGGCTTCTCCACCCTCACCCTCTCAGTGGATGAGGTAGCTCCCGATGAAGACAAAGAGGGTTTCTGGGACTCCGTGGGTGATGCCTTCAAGAGCTTCGGCAGGGGTCTCAAGAAGCTGGGAGTGGGTTTCTTCTACGCCCTGCCCTACCTCGTGATCCTGGCCGTAATCGCCCTGGTCATATGGCTTCTGGTGCGCCGCTACCGGCGCAAGGGAACGCCCGGAGAACAGCCGGACGTCGGCTGATTGTTTTTACGGCCCGGGGTAGCCGAGTCGTCTGCGACGAGGCGTATTGCGAGGAGTCCGCGACGAAGCATCCTCGATTGCGCATCACGTTTCGCTGTATGAAGGAACGCGGGTTGCATGTCGTGAGCACGATCCTCAAACGGGATTGCCCGTCTGCCCGCGCCCGTCCGTTCTTTTCCCCGTTGGGTGTGGGTCAGGTGTTGCGTTTCGCCAGCAGTACGTCTCTTCCCTTGGAAGGCTTCGTGGCGAAACGACAAGACCTGACCCCACATCCCATTACCTGATACCCGCACCGACCCCCGGACCCCGGCCAGGTGGTTAATACAGGCTATGCCCGGGCGCGGTCCCGCTATCCCTAGCGGGCTGATACACCCGGCTTCTTTCCGTCAGCCGCCTTCCCCTTAATAGCGATTGGGGACGACCGGCAGGATGAGGCGGGATGCCGCGTCCCCGCGGTGGTGCAGGAGGATGAAGCTCAGCCCCCAGACCGGCCAGGTCATGAGGAGGTCCGCAGTGGCCAGCTCAAGCTTGATACGGCTGCCCTTGGGGAAGCGGTGATAGCAGGCCTGCATCTCAACCGTTTGTCCGCCGGTGCCGCTCATCGCCCATGGGGCCTCGTTGTAGCCCTCGTACCAGCCCCGGCTGATCAACGTCTCCTTGCCGTCCGCAGAGACCTCGTAAACCCAGGGAATGAGCTGGGTGAAGTTCTGCGAACACTGGTAATACAGCTCGAGGGTGGGCGGGCCCATGACGGTGATATCCCTGGTGAGGGGATCCGAAATGTAGCCGCGCTCCGTCAACGGTATCTCGAAGAGCTCGATCCTGCCGGGGATATCCAATGCCTGCCACCCCACCATCTCCGTTACATCCTGGTAGTAGGGTAGCGATATCGAACCGGTTATCCCCAGGTTGATGAGGAGATCGGGAGAGGAGTTGCCACGCGGCTGGCGCTTGGATAGCTTTCCGCCGTCCGCCGCATCCAGGTACAGGGAAGTGAGGCGGGTTCCGGGCAGCGGGTACGTATCGGCTTCGCCGTAATCCGCCGGGTCCCGGTCGCGGTAGAAAGAGAGGCGGGGCTCGTCCTCGGCCCCGTTGTCCACGCCCTTGAGGTAGTGATCGAACCACATCTTCACCTGTTCCTCCACCCAATCGTATTCGGATCCCCCCGGAAGGTCGATGAAGAAGTTGTTGCCCATTCCCCCTATGTGGCCGTGATTGGTGATGATCATACGTGCGGGGGCCTGCATGCAGGTGGAAAGGATCCTGAGACCCTCGTTGGCGTAGAAGATATCGTCGTTCCAGCCCGCCACCATGAGCATGGGGGCGACCATGGGGTGCTCGACGATGCCGTCATATTCCTCGTCACACCAGTACCTGGCGGAGCGATCCCGCAGGAACTGCCTTCCGGCCTCTACATCCTCCAGCCGCCGCTGCAGGGCGGCTCCGACTATCCATACAAGCTCGGGGGTCACGTTGCTGATGGGTGGGGACAGCTTTCCCAGTGACTCGATGAGGGCATGGAGCTTCTCCCAGCCCCCCAGGTCCTGCCGCATGACGATGTTGAGCATGTTCTCCATCAGGCCTGCGAGGTTCCCCCCGTAAGACCCTACAACGAGGAAAAGCCCCCAGAACGCCTTTGCAGCCCCGTTGGGCATGATGGAGAAGACCAGGTCGGCACCCCCGTGCATGGGGACGACCGCCCTTATCCTGGGGTCTCCGGGATCTCCCGGCCTGGGGTCCTGGCGGGGAGCGGCCAGGTAGGATAGACACGCGCCCATGGAATACCCGGTCACTCCGACCAGAGGCCCTTTATCGTCCCACTGCACGGGGAAGCGCCCGTCCTCCGAGGCGAGGGTGATGATGTGCCGCAGGTCGCGTACCTCGTATTCCGGGTCCATGCAACCGATCTGGCCTTCTGCTCCGAACCAGCCCCTCACGGTGTAGGTGACCGTAACGTAGCCCTCGCTCGCGTATTCCAGGGCCTGCCTCTCGAAGATCAGCTTGTCGGTATCCCAGGGATGGGTGAAGACTATGAGGGGAAAGGTCGCATCCACGTCCCCGCCGGCGGGACAGAAGACCGAGACCGGCAGCATCGCGCCGTCCCACATGGCCCATGTCTCGTCTACCCGCTTAACCTCGCCGTTGCCGGCTGGCGTTTCGGGCGCATCTTCACTTGCGGGCGCAACGTTTTCCGCCGCGGGTGCTACTGCACCTCCCATCGCCAGGATGACGAGAAGGCTCAGCAATACGAATACGATGGCTCTACGGGATGTGGATCGCAGCATCTCCCCCCCTTTGCTCTCAGCGCTTCCAGCCTTACTTTTTACGACACCCGAATACGCCAGCGGCCGTACACTTGATCGTGCTGAGGAGAGTCTGCTTCAGTTGCTGCCACGGATAGGCCATAGACCGAATGGACTTACCGGCAATCCCTCGATCTACTTGTTTATACCATCATGTTGCCGTACAGTTCAATCCAGTTTATATGGAATCATGTTTATATGAAGTCATGTTGCCGGTGCAGTGTCTGCGCGTCGTACACGATGACATTTTCGTGCCCACTCTCCACCGGGGTTGAAAGCGTACACCGCGGAAGCAGCAGCGCCCGGATATATCGGAGTGTACAGTCTTGACGCGCCTGCACGTGGGGACGGTGATCAGCCCAGCGGCTTGAGCAGTACCTTGTGTTCGAGGAGGGTTATGGCGGCCACCTCGGCCTCGAGGACGCTCTCCTCCCCGATGATATTGGAGAGGATGACCTTGCCGTCTTCCTCCCGGACGTTGATCACATCCTCCATGACCAGTCTTTCCTCGTCGCCTTCGATGAGGTAGGCGTGTGACTCACACATCCTCAATTCCCTCCCGTGTTCTCGAAATGGATGCTGCGTACGAGGTGATTCCAGTTACAGCTCGTACAGACTTCCACCATGTAACAGGTGAAATCGGGATATTTTTCCCTTAAGCCGTCGAAGATGGTACGGGTGGAGAAGACACGTCCGTTATCACGGTCGAGCCCCCTGCCGTAAACGAAGTTGAGCAGGCGCAGTCTCTCGCGCTTGCATATCGGGCACATGCTGCGCGTATCTTCGCCGACATTGGCGGCGATGCGCCTTATCTCCGGGTGCGCGTCACAGACGTCGTATACCGACAGACGGCCACAGCGGTAATCGCGCAGAACGGAGCGCTTACGCAAGGTATAATCCACACTGGTTGCCGTACCGTTCACCATAAATCCCTTCCTCGCAACGCGTACATTATACTCCACCCAGCCCTGCGGCGGCCTGACTATCAGGTCTGCTGCTCGTTGCTCTCCAGCCCTCGCAGGTGGCTGGTATCGTTCATGCGGCGCAAGAGCCAGCCTCGCTCTCCATGCGAGATGAAGTTGATGGCTCCGTTCGACTGTTCCACCCTCCATATGCCGGAGGTCGGCAGCCCCAGTACGATACAGAGCATGATGCGGTTGATGAGCTTGTGCCCGACCAGCAGAACCGTGCCCGCATGCTCCCGCGACAGCCACGCCAGCCCCTCGTACAGGCGCTCCCGCACGTCCTTCACCGCTTCCCCCCCGGGAAAGGCCGCCATCTCGGGGCTGTCTGCCCAGATGGCGAATTCACGGGGCCAGGTATCCCGGATCTCATCGATGCTCTTGCCGCTCCATTGTCCGTAATCGACGTCGATGAAGTAGTCGTTGGGATGGACCTCGCCGCCATGGGGTTCCGCGATGGCCCCGGCGGTCTGCATGGAGCGGAGCAGGGGGCTGGAATAGAAGGACTCGAAGGTGATACCCGAGAGATAATCGGCGACGGCCCGGGCCTGGGCCCGCCCGCGATCGTTCAGGGGCAGATCCACGCGGCCGCGAAAGACGTCCGCGCGGTTGTATTCCGTCTCTCCGTGCCGCAACAGGATCAGTTCCAGATATATCCCTCCCGTTTTCGCTCCATGTGAGCATAGAGGATAGCGGGCTTATGCCGCAATGACGGACTTCTCATGCTGATGAGAGTGGCGTGCGCGGGTTTTTTTATCCGCTAAGGGGTCAATACTGGCCCATCGCCTTGGCCGAGTCCATGGCCTCCATGTATCCCACGGTCGCATAGTATATAGCGCGGTCGAAGTACAGGACTACCTGGTTGTTGAGCTCCAGGGCCTGGTAGAGTTCGAGGTTCGTCTGGGTGAATCCCTCGGAGATGACTTCGAGCCAGAGGTACCGCTTGAGCAGTATGAGGGCCATGATAACCTCTTCCAGCCGGAAACCCTCCTGGAAACGGCGCTGGCCCAGGTTCATGTAGAAATGGCGGATCTCCTCTTTCTTCGTCTCCGGGCTCAACCAGTAACCCAGTCTCTCGTAGACGGCCATGGCCCGCTCGAAGAGGAGTTCCTCGGGAAAATGATGATACATGGGGGTGTATCTGGACTGTTTGACTTCCTTCAACCAAAGCTTGGCTACCTTGTCCGCCCTGGTTTCGATCATCTTTATGAATCTTCTGGTAAGCACTATAACCTCCGGCGATGCGATGTCTCGGTCATGCTCCATATAGGGCGAAAGATAGAGATATTATACCTTTTTCATACCCCTTTTCAAATCGGCCCGGAGAGGTAGTTGCTGTCCAGAAAAAGTAGGCACCCCATCCCGACAAAACCTCAACACGCTATCTTGGCATAGCCCGCCAGACCCATAAGGACATCTTTCACCCAGGG
>QZKE01000091.1 GCA_003598015.1 Actinomycetota bacterium
CTGGGACACGCTTCCAAAGGAAGAGGCGGCAGCATAGTGATGAGCAGGATGCCACTTAAGGATCACAGAAAGCTGTCCAACGAACCCCGACCACCTCTAGGATCAAAGCGCCCGCTAATATGCTTATCCTTATCGATGAGTAGTTTGATACTGTATTAGTGTGCATGGAATTCTCCTTGCATTATGGATGTATGATTATAAACGCATTCTTCTAAGAATATTCAAATGTCAGGCCTTGGGGTCAGGCCCGGCTTGAGGCCTGAGTAGCTGACTTGGCTGGTAGTCGATATGATTCTTCTTGCTGTACTAGCCGGGCGGATACAATCCAATAGGTTCAGTCCTCAAGCCGGGCCTGACCCCAAGGCCTGACGGTAGCCACCCACATTTTTCGGAGAAGAACTCGTTTTATAAATCCTCAGTGCTAGTAGGTACGAAACGACCAGTACGCCGACACACCACAAGACGGCAGCCCAGGCGCTGTCGCCAGCAGTTCCGTTGGTGAGTAGTGAGCGCAAGGTTTCAACAATTGGCGTCATCGGCTGGTGTTCGGCAAAAGCGCGGACAACCGAATTCATGCCATCTGTCGGTGTAAAAGCCGAACTCACGAAGACCAGCAGCAGCAAAATGTAACTGAACGAGCCAGCACCCTCGGCGGTTTTGCCCAACAGTCCAAACATGATCGCCAGCCATGTCGTCGCCAAAGTAAACAGTGTCGCGAGGCCGACAAATAGCAGCCATTCCATCGGGTCAGCTTGCGGCCGGAAACCGGCTATAATGGCGACGATAATCACCAGTAACACCGAGAACAAGTTGGACAGCACCGACGACACGGCGTGTCCGCCCAGGATTGACGACGAAGCCACTGGCATGGTTCGGAAACGGTTAATAATGCCTTTTTGCAGGTCCATATTGAGCCGGACAGCCGCGTAGGCAATGCCGCTGACTACCGTCATAGCGACGATACCCGGCACGATAAAATCAATGTATTTCACCGGCCCGGTCTGGAACATGCTACCAAACGAGCCGCCGAAAACATACACGAACAACAGCATTATGGCGATGGGCATTGCCACCACCGTGATAATCGTGTCCATGCTACGAATAGTGTGGCGCAAGCTTCGTTTTGCCATTACTAAGGTATCGTGCAGCGAGTTTATGATGTTGCCTCCTTGTGATCGTTGATAATTTTGAAGAACACGTCGTCGAGTGTCGGTACTTTTTGTGAAAATTCGGCGACGGAGACGTTTTCACTCTCTAGTAGACTAAAAATATGTGCAACGTGAGACAGGCTACCATCGGTCATAACGGCTAAAGATAGCGCCTTGGTATTAGCCGTGATTTTATACTGGCCAAGTAGCTTCGCTGCTGCTTGGAGCTGCTCGGAATTCGCAAATGTCAGCGTGATCGTACTGCCCGGTACCAGTTTTTTCAACTCTTTGGCTGTTCCCTCGGCGACAATTTGTCCTTTGGCTAAAATCGCTACCTTATCAGCCAGCTTGTCAGCTTCCTCCAGATACTGTGTGGTAAGAAACACGGTAGTGCCGCTATCGGCCAGCGATTGTATGGTTTCCCACATTGCATTTCTGCTTTCAGGGTCAAGGCCGGTGGTCGGTTCGTCAAAAAAGATGATAGACGGATTACCGATTAAGCTCATGGCGATGTCCAGCCGTCGGCGCATACCACCAGAGTAGGTTGCTGTCCGGCGGTCAGCGGCATCGGCAAGGCCGAATTGCTGCAACAGTTGTTCGGCGATGTGCTCTGGATTATCGACGTGTCGTAGCTCGCCGATCAAGACAAGGTTTTCCCGTCCGGTGAGCACTTCGTCAATCGCGGCGAACTGTCCGGTCAGACTAATTGACTGCCGGACTTTGCCGGCCTCTTTGGCGACGTCATGCCCGTTCACCTTGGCCGTACCGTCATCAGCGCCCAGTAACGTCGTCAAGATATTGATCGTCGTGGTTTTGCCGGCACCGTTGGCGCCGAGCAGAGCAAAAATCGTGCCCTTTTCTACCTCAAATGATACACCCTTGAGGACGCTTGTCTTTTTGTACGATTTCGTAAGGTTGTTGGCTTCTATCGCTGCGCTCATCCTATGACTCCACCGTGACATTTTCTAGGTTTGCGTTACTACCTTTGAGCAACGCGTACGTCACCTTATCCATCGTTGCGCCATCAAACGTGGCATGTTTCACCTCGCTATGATGAAAATTGACGCCATGCAGTATTGCGTTCTCAAACGACGTCTTCTTTAGCGACGAGCTGAGAAAACTAACGCTATCCAGTGTTTGGCCAGCAAACGACAGGCCGCCGAGATCGGATTTGTCGAACTGCGTACGCACCAGCGTTGCCTTATCAAACGTAGCTTCTCCCAGTGCGCAGGCTTTGAACTTCGTATCGGTCAAGTTTGCGCCGGTGAAGTTCACCTGCTGCACGACGCTGGCGGCAAAGTCGGCACCGGTCAAGTCGGCACCGGCAAATGAGGCCTGCTTGAGATCGGCCGCTCGAAATGCAGCAGCTTTTAAGTTTGAGCGATCAAACTGTATAGCTTTCAGTGCACTGTAACTAAAATCTGCTCCCGGTAGATCGGTATCGGTGAGGTCGGCTTCCTGAAGATTCGTTGCCGCAAACTTAGATATTCCGATACTGGCTTTCGCCCGTTTAAACGTTTCTTTTGGAGCCTTTCTGATATCAGGTTCTTCCGATTGCTCGGCTGCCGGCTGCTCTGTATCGTGCGGCAAGGATTCCATGATTTCTTCGACGTCACCGAACGAATCAATCGTCGCCTGATACGCAGCCTGATCGCTTTTGCCCTGGGCTTTCAGGTCGCTATATTTCTCGGTGAGATTAGCCAGCAGCTCTTTTTGCACTTCCTCGCGTGCCGGAAAGTTGCCGTACGGATTAAACGTGCTCTCTAGAAATTCCTTTAGTTTATCTTCCATAATTTTTCCTTTCTCATAATAATTTGTCGAGAATATCCTTTGAGAAATCCCAGTTTCGTTTGTTGCTTTGATATAATTCGCGGCCGCTGGCGGTAATGTGATAGTATTTTCGCCGTCCACCCTGCGACTCGTCGCCCCAGTATGAGGAAATATGCCCGTCCTGCTCCAAACGTTTCAGACTGGAGTACATGGTGGCTTCTTTCAGTTCGTAACGCTGCCCGGATTTTTCTTGCACCAGTTTGGTGATTTCATAGCCATATTTATCAGCGCCTATTAACAGGCTCAGAATAATCGTGTCCGTATGCCCGCGCAGCAAATCCGACGATAGTTTTGGGTTGGTCATAGTTATAATGTATGTCATATTACTATGACTGTCAAGGTATTTTGCACGACAGTGGGAGGCAAGGGATTTCCTGCAACTTGCATGCATGCTTCGAAGTGAGCTCGATTTCTTCGCGATGTCGAGGGTTATTAGACTTTACGGAAGCGATAGCCTTTAACGCCTTCGGTTATGATGCCCGAGAGGTTGGCGTCGGTGAGGTCGACGTCGGTCATGACGGCGCCGGTAAAATCAGAGTTCTCGAGGTTGGTGCCCAGCATCATCACCGATTCCATGTCGCAGCCGCTGAAGTCAACTCCGATGGCGAGGGCCTTGTTGAGCACGGCGCCAGCCATCTTCGCGCCCGCGAGCTTCGCCTCGGAGAGATGGCAACCGCGCATATCGGCGCCCTCGAGATTCGAATCAACAAGAATCATGCCGTGCATGAAGGCTCCAACGAGAAATGATTTACGAAGATTCGCGCCGGTCAGATCGCATTCCCCCAGGTTCGCGCGCATGAGATGGATGTAGGTGAGGTCCAGGCCGCGCAGGTCGGCGCCGTAGAGGTCCGGCATCTCATATATGTTCTCGCGCCGCCACTCGTTCCAGGCTCTGACGCCGCGCCCCAGTATCTTCAGGTGCTCTTCGTTCGCCACTTCCCTTGCCTCCCTGCATCCGCGAACCTCCCGCCGGTCCGTAATTATGTACAGGCGCGGGAGACGTGTCAAGGAATATCCGGCCTCTCCCGGACGGTGCGGGTCAAGCACGGACCCCTTTCTTTCGATGGTTCTTCTCCGAGAAGTGCGGGCGTCAGGCATAGGGGTCGGCCCTGGACTTATGCCTGAAACAGCCAGGAGGAACAGGAGGAAAGAAGTGTGGCGCCACTCAAATCCCCATTCATATATGCTGGACATATGGCTCAGGCATAAGTCCAGGGCCGACCCCTATGCCTGACGATGTTGCTCACTATACTCTACCCGCACTTCTCGCAGAAGAACTCTTTCGATTAATATGGAGGTTGAGGAAAAGGCAGGGTTAAGTTACGGAAAGGGTGTGGTGAAATGGTAGAGGGGCAGCAACCTCCCAGCCCCCAGCTGAGCGATGAGCTGAGGGAGAAGGCGGAGAAGCGGGTCAACCAGAAGATGGCCCTGCTCTCGCACATCGGGTCCTACATCATCGTGAACGGCTTTCTGGTGTTGATATGGGCTCTCACCGGGGCGGATACGGGGAATTTCTGGCCCATGTGGGTCATGCTCGGCTGGGGTATCGGCCTGGCCTTTCATATCTTCTCCTACCTCACGGGCAAGCGCAGCGACGCGGTCAGGGATAAGATGCTCCAGAAAGAGCTGGACAAGGTGAAGAAAGAACAGGGCCAGTCCTGAACGGCGTACAAGGGACTTCCATATAGGTAGGATTCTTCTCCCGGAAGCGTGCATCGCTGCCGCTCAAGCCCGGAGGTCAGGCCGCTTCTCTCCGTGCAGCCCGCCTGGGGATTTATCGGGCGGCCTTGATCCGCAGCACCCCGTCAGTCAGCGCCGCAGCCGCAGGCCGCTGGCGGGCTCGATAACGTTCACACCGCCTACGCCTTCTCGTAGTCGTACAGCGCGCATGGCGGCACGTCATCCAGACACGCATCCCTGGCATGGATGAGCTCTCTTGCTGGGGCGGCGAGCATGCGATCGAGGCAAAGACTGCTTGTATCTTTTCCTTAGATACGGTTACCTGCGACATCCCCGCGCGGCTTTCCCGAAGCGGGAGCAGCGATGACCGCCGTCCCCTGCCTTGTGCGCGGCGGCAGGATGGTTTAACTTTAGTGAAAGTGAACGTTGCCCCAAGCCGGGCAACGTCTGCGGGCAAAGCGGCGGGCGGCGTGCGGATGCTATAGAATCTTTGGTAATTCGGGGGCTTGCAGAACCTACAGGCTTATATGCGTGTATATGATGGATGCATCACGCCGTATGATCCGGACCCGCGATGCATAACCGGGCGCAATGGGCGAAGCCGCATAACGGCGGAGAGAGCGAGAAGGGGGAGAGATGAACGAGGACCTGGAGAAGATCAAGGCGGCCGGAAAGGCCTGGGAGGAAGGGCCGCTCGCGAAGGCCCTGCAGAGGTTTCCGTACCTGAATGCCGAGAGCGCGCGTTTTTATTCGCCCGCGGACCTGGAGGATTTCGATTTCCTGGAGAAGGTGGGGTTCCCCGGCACCTATCCCTATACCGCCGGCACCTTCCCCATCGAGCCCATGGCCGGCCTGGCGCGGCTGGCCTCCATGGCGGGCAAAGGGGAGATCCCCGGGGCGGGCGGGCAGACCAGGGCCGCCATCTACTCCGGATACGGCACCCCGGAGGACACGCGGGATTACTATAAGGGCCTGCTGGAGAAGGGCGGCCGAGGGGGGCCCAACCTGGCCTTCGACCTTCCCACGCAATGCGGCTACGACTCCGACGACCCGCTCTCCGAGGGCGAGGTGGGCAAGGTGGGGGTCTGCGTGGACACCCTCGCGGACTTCGAGATCATCTACGAACCTTACCGCGGCGACCTGGACCTGGACAACATAGCCTCCAATTTCACCATCAACGCCCCCGCCAACATTATTATCGCCATGTACGCGGCCCTGGCCGAGGAGCGCGGCATCCCCCTGGACAAGCTCAGGGCCACGCCCCAGAACGACATCCTCAAGGAATACATCGCCCGCGGAACCTATATCTTTCCCCCCGCACATGCCCTGCGCATGTTCCGCGACAGCCTGGTGTTCATGACCGAGCACATGCCCAACATCAACGTCACCTCCATCGGCGGCTACCACATCCGCGAGGCCGGCGCCACCCGCGAGCAGGACCTGGCCTTCAGCATGGCCAATGCCATCGCCTACCTCCAGGTAGGGGTGGACGCCGGTCTCAACGTGGACGAGTTCGCCCCGCGCTTCACCTTCAACGCCTTCGGCGGCAGCATGGAGCTGATCAAGGAGGTCGCCTTCCAGCGCGCCGCGCGGCGCATGTACGCGCGCATACTCCGCGAGAGATTCGGGGCCAAGGACCCCCGCAGCATGCGCATACGCCAGGCCATCGGCGCGCATATCGGCCCCTCCTCCACCACCCTGCAGCGCCCCCTCAACAACCTCACCCGCGCGGTAATCGGCGCGGTGGCCAGCGTGCTCTCGGGAGGGCGGCCTCTGCCTTTCCCGCCCTACGACGAGCCCCTGGGCCTGGGCTGGAGCGTGGAGGCGCTGCAGCTGGCCCAGGACGCGGGCAGGATCATCGCCTGCGAGTCCCGCCTGCTGGAGTGCACCGACCCCTTCGCCGGCTCCTACTGCATGGAATCGCTCACCGACGAGATAGAGGGCGCCGCCTGGGAGGAGCTGGAGAAGATCGAGAAGCAGGGCGGAGCCGTGGCCGCCATCGAGAACGGTTACATGCAGCGCGAGGTATCGCGCAGCGCCTACGAACGGCAGCGGGCCATGGAGAGCGGGGCGCGGCTGGTGGTGGGGGTGAACTGCTTCACGGGCGAGAACGAGCTGGAGGTATCCACGAACCGCCTGGTCGCCAACCCCTACGATCCCGAGAAGAGGGAGCAGGCCGAGGAGAAGCAGAAAGCCCGCCTGGCGGAGTTGAAGCGCGAGAGGGACGGCAGGGAAGTGGCGCGCCTGCTCGCGGAGCTGGAGTCCCTCGCCGCGCAAGAGGAGGCAAACCTACTCCCCCACCTCGTAGACTGCGTCAAAGCCTACGTCACGGAGGGTGAGATATGCGGCGTGTTACGAGGAGTCTTCGGGGAGTATAAAGCCGCTTCTCCCTTCTGACGGACGGGGGTGGATCGTCATGGACGAGGACGGAGTTTACCGCTACCGGCTAGACGGCTCGCGCCGCGATCCCATGCACGCCGCCCGCCTGGCGGAGATGGTCAGGGAGCAGCTCTGCAACCTGCTGGACATAGCGCAGCCCCTGCGCGGGGAGGACGAAACGCTTCCCGATTCCTTCCGTTTCCTGGGACCCGAACGACGCGTATACGAGCTGCACAACGGGAACGGCACCGCGCACACGGCCGGCGGCGAGGGTGAGGCCGCGAGGCAGGAAGAGGCACAGCGACCCGGCATGGAAACGGCCTCCGTTCCGGGAGAGGCGGGTAGCGTGGACACGGGAAGGTATGCCGCTTGCCCCGCACGCATCCCGCACGCCCACGACCTGGAGGTCGATACCGATAAGGATACACCTTACGCGAACCTCGCCAACGCCGCCCTCTACGAGCCGCGCATCGAGTTCATAGCCAGGCAGCTCGCGAGCCTGCTCTCCGTGGTCGAGCTGGAGAGCGGGGGGGAGCCGGTGCGCGTAGACGGATTCCGCCTGCGGGACCTCGAGGATTGGGTGGGCCCGCACGCGGCGACGCCCGCCGACATCTTCAACCATGCCGCCACCCGCTGCCAGTACGACTGCGTCTTCTGCTACAACCGCGGCATGCAGGGGTCCCTGGAACCAGGGCGGGGAGACGTTTGGGAAGATATGGAAAAGAGGCTCGAGCTCTACGATGCGCCCTCCGGCAGGGGCCTCTTCCCCAGTTTCGGCAGCCCGCGCGAGGCCCTCGCCCATCCCCGCATCCTGCCGCTGCTGCGGGCGTTGCGGGAAAAGACAACAGCGCCTTTCCGCCTCTGCAGCAACGGCGGCGTCCTGGACCGGGAGTTCGTGGCCGCCCTGGCGGAGTTGGCCCCCGTCTACATCGACCTCTCTCTCAACAGCTCCTCGCCCCGGCGGCGGTCCTTGCTCATGGGGGACGCGCGGCCGCAGGAGGCCATCGCCGCTCCCGCACTCCTGGCCGAGGCGTCCATACCCTTCGCGATCACCGTGGTGGCGTGGCCCCATCCCGGCACGGGCGAGATGCTGGAGGACCTGGCAAGGACGGCCAGGTACGCGGAGGCCATGCAGGCGCGCCTGGTCCAGGTCAACCTTCCGGGCTACTCCCGTTTCCTCTCCCCGCGGCCGCTTTTCGACACCGATGAGGTCTGGAGTGAGACGGTGCGGACGGCGCAGCGCCTGCGGGGCGGACTCTCATGTCCCGTCTTCGTGAGCCCTTCCCTCTACGAGGAGAACCTGACGCGGGAGCGTAAGAACCAGGCGGAGGTCATCGGGGTGGTCAGGAACTCCCCCGCCGCGCGCTGGGGGCTCGCGGCCGGAGACACGGTGACGGCGGTCAATGGTATCGCGGTGAAGAACCGGCCGCAGGCCAGGGACCTGCTCTCCCTGGTGCAGGGGAGCGGGGCCGGCCGGGCCACCATAACCGCGCGCAGGGCGGGCCGGGTGGTGGAACTCGCCGGGGATACCGGCGACTGGGACTTTCCCTTCGATACCGCGACCGGCACCCACCTGGGCGCGGTATTCATGGGCGCCGGCCTGCGGGAGAGCTGCCTGGAGAAGCTCGAGGCGCTGGCGAGAGAGAGCGGGGGGGGCGAGATCCTCTTGCTCACCTCCACCCTCATACGGCCCACACTCGAGCAGCTTCTGCGCGAGCGCCCGCTGACCCTGCCCGAGCTTACGGCGCTAAGGCTGGGGGTACCCCGCAACCGCTATTTCGGCGGCAACATCATGCTGGGAGACCTGATGGTGGTGCAGGACTTCATCGACTTCCTGCGGGAGTATCTCGCGGGGGGCAATGCCAGGCCCGATCTCGTGGTCATCCCGTCGTCGCCCTTCCACCTGAGCGGATGGAAGAGGGACCTCACGGGCCGGCCCTACCAGGACATCGCGCAGGAGACGGGGTTGCCCGTGAGTCTGTTGGAATGCCCTCCCATGTGGGAATGAACCCGGCGCCGGCAGGCGCCGGCTATGGCGGCAAGCCCTGTATAATGGACGGGATATGGCTAGAGAAGGAGGAGGATATTGGCGGATTCAGTTGTGAAGGGAAAGGTGCGCGTGCTCATCGCCAAGCCCGGGCTCGACGGGCACGACCAGGGAGCCAAGGTCATCGCCTACGGCCTCAAGGATGCCGGCTTCGAGGTGATCTACACGGGCTTGCGCCGCACGCCCGAGGACATCGCCAATGCCGCGCTGGACGAGGACGTGGACGTCATCGGGCTGTCCATCCTCTCGGGAGCCCACCTGAGCATCGTGCGGCGCCTTATGGCCGTCATGGACGAGAAGGGCATCGGGGACAAGATGGTCCTGGTCGGCGGCATCGTACCGGACGAGGACATACCCAGGCTCAAGGAGATGGGCGTGGCGGAGGTCTTCGTCTCGGGCACCTACATCACGCAGGTGGCCGAATACATCAAGGACAAGCTGGGTATCGTCCAGGCATAGGGGTCGGCCCTGAATCTATGCCCGAGAAGACCAGAAGGAACGAGCTAGTAGCAGCAAGCTGCTACCCTTTATCCCCTTGCATGTATGCTGGAGGCAAAGCTCGGGCATAGGTTCAGGGCCGACCCCTATGCCTGGCCCCGGTATGCTTCCACCAGTGTGTTGATATCCTCCAGGCCGTCCAGGCCCTTGAGCATGGCCAGGGTGCGCTCCGCCACTTCCGCGTCGATGATACTGCCCACGCACTCCAGGTACTTGGCGTCTATCTGCTCCTCGCTCATGGGGTTGCCGGGTTCTCCCAGGGGTTTCTCCGCCTTGCCCACCGCTTTGCGCCCACCCGCCAGGGTCACTATCACCTCGGAGGCGAAGGGGCTGGTGAGATCCCCTTCCAGGTCCTGCCAGTCGAACTTCGCGATGGTCTCCACTATCGGAGGGGAGGTCACCACCTCGTCCCGGAACTGCCCGACCCCCACGCCCCCCTCCAGGAGGGCCGAGGTGACGCAGAACTCCAGGCTGAACTTTCCCTCGGTTCCAGTGCGGGGCTCGTGGTAGGTCAATACCGAGCGCAGCCAGGCGGGCACCCTGCACTCCACGCCCTTGATCTCGGCGGCTCCGATGGAGCCTGTCGCGAGGGCTTCCTCCCGCGCCGCCAGCGCCGCGTCGATGGCTCCCTGCGGGCCGCGGCAGCAGGGATAGGGCTTGAAGGAGAGCCCCGGGTCGAGCAACTCGTACGGTTCGCCCAGCGTGTCCAGCAGCTCCTGCGCTTTGTCGGCGTCGTCGGAGAAGGCCCGCGCGAAGCCGTTCTCGCCGAAGAGCGCGTCGGGATTGGAGGTGAAGCCCCGGGCCGCGAGTTGGGCGGCCATGACGCCGTTCATGGCCGCCATCCCGGCGTGCAGGGGCTTGGTCATGGTGCCGAAATTGCAGCGCAGTCCGTTGGCCAGGGAGCAGGAGATGCCCAGGGCGCAGGCCATCCGCTCCTCGTCCAGACCCAGGAGCTTGCCGCAGGAGGCGGCGGCGCCCAGGGCTCCCAGGGTGCTGGTGTGATGCCATCCCAGCATGTAGGAGTTGCCGCCCAGCGCCGCCCCCGTCTTGGCCGCCACCTCGAGGCCGGCGACGTAGGAGAGCAGACATTCCTTTCCCGGAGAGGAGAGTACCTCCCCCAGGGCCACGATAGCGGGCACCAGGGCGACGGAGGGATGCCCCATCATCCTGAAACTGACGTCGTCGAAGTCCAGCGCGTGCGCCGCGGTCCCGTTGGCCAGGGCGGTCCAGGCCGCCGCACTCCGCTTGAACGCGTAGAAGAGCGTGGCTTCCTCTCCGCCCGCCATTGATTCCACCCACTCGGCTGCGATGCGCGAGCAATCGTCCTCCAGTCCTGCCACGGCGACCCCGAGACAATCGATGATGGGATACTTCGCGGATTCGATTACCTCCGCGGGGAGCCCATCATAATCCAGCCCGCAGACGAACTTCGCCACCTCGCTCAATTCGTTCATGCCCTCCCCCTCCTTATCATCGTCCCCCGAGCGTATTCTTCCATCACCCGTACGCACCGTATTCAAGGCCCACCGCAAGGATGTAACCGCACAGGCGGCGGGCGGTTCTCCATGCCGGCATATCCTCTATCCCTACCAGGTCCTTCCATTCGCATCCGCCGTACCCTGAAGCATAACCGCTTGCGTGAGGATCGGCGCGTCATCTTTCTCCCGCTGCAACAGGTCCCAGGGTGGCCCTGGCATGGATACTTGCTCCCCGTTTCGATGAAAACAGACACGATTGAATAACAACGATATTAGCAGAGTGCCAACAACCTGTAAAGAAAGGACCTATCCAGCATTTTAGCTAGTAATGATCCTGGATTACGCGATCATAAGGCGCCTTTAATCACCTGTTAAGTTTAGATAAAGTGTATGGATTAACTTTACATGATGTGTACGATATTACATAATGCTTTGCATGGGCTGAGCGATGCCGGTTGATGCGATTGGGGGCTTTACGCGGCGCAAAGCAGTGCACTATAATCGCCCCGTATTTCCGGGGGCAGACGATTCGCAACCACCACCGTGCATTCCGGGCATCGACGGATCCCGTACTGTCACGGTATGAAGTCCCATATTCTGGGGAAGAGACCAGGGGGTGAGGTTTATGAACGTAGGCAACTGGGCGGTGAAGAGGGCGCTCTTCCCTCTTACCATGGACAAGACGGCTTTCATCAGCGGAGAAAAGAGCTGCACCTACGAGGAGTTCAACCGGCGGGTCAACCGTGCAGCCAACGGCCTTCTCGCGGCGGGCCTCGAGAAGGAAGACCGCGTCGCCGGGATGTTCTTTAATTGCGTGGAGTTCATGGAGGTCTATTTCGCGTGCGCCAAACTGGGGTTGATCTTCATTCCCCTGAATTTCAGGCTCACGCCGGCCGAGTTGAAAGGCATCTTCGACGATACGGAGACCCGTGCCCTCTTCTTCCACTCCGAGTTCGCCGCCGCCATGGGCGAGTTGATCGAGCTGTGCGCGAAGCCACTCGAGGTCGTGGCCTGCGTGGGCGATACCATTCCCGATTTCGCGTGCGACTACGAGGAGTGGTCGGCTGGCTTCGGCGAGGAGGAGCCCGCGGTTCCCGAGCCCCCGGACATCGAAGATCCGCAGCTGATCATGTACACTTCCGGCACCACGGGCAGGGCCAAAGGCGCCGTGCTTCCCCACCGCAAGACCTTCTGGAACACCTTCAACGATGCCCTGGAGCTGCTCTTCGACAACGATGCCGTCTCCCTGGTCGCCATCCCCCTCTTCCATTCGGGGGGTTTGAACATCATCACCATGCCCACCTTCTACACGGGAGGGACGATCATCCTGCAGAAGTTCTGGAATCCCGAAGAAGCCCTGCGGATCATCTCCGGGCACAAGGTCACCCACTTCGGGGCGGTCCCCACCATGCTCCAGATGATGCTGGACGTCCCCGATTTCGACAAGTACGACCTCAGCTCTCTCAAGGGCGTGGGCATCGGCGGTGCCCCCGCGTCCAGGGAACTCCTCGACCGCATCGTGGACCAGATGAAAGTCCCCCTGCTCATCCAGGTCTTCGGCTGCACGGAAACCTCCATCGTTCTGTCCTGTTCCAACATGGAGAAGATCGGCAGCGCGGGCATTCCCATGTTCCACTCCGAGGTCAAGGTACTGAACGAGGACGGCGAAGAGGTTGTTCCCGGCTCCGGGGAAGTGGGGGAGATCTGCTCCCGCGGTCCCTACGTCATGCTGGGATACTGGAACATGCCGGAGGAGACCGCCGAGGCCATGAAGGACGGCTGGTTCCATTATGGCGACCTGGCCACCGTGGACGAGGACGGGTACATCTATATCGTGGACCGCAAGAAGGATATGATCATCAGCGGCGGCGAGAACGTCTATCCCGCGGAGGTGGAGAAGGTGCTCATGGAGCATCCCAAGATAAAAGACATCGCGGTCATCGGGATGCCCGATGAGAAATGGGGAGAGGCGGGGCACGCCCTGATCCTGCTCGAGAACCCCGACGACCCTGTCACGCTGGAGGAGATCACGTCGTTCTGCAAGGGCAAACTCGCCCGCTATAAGATCCCCAAACAGGTGACCTACACCGAGGCCATACCGAGGACCCTGACCGGCAAGATACTCAAGAAGGAACTGCGCAGGCAATACGCGGTATAGTAGATGCAAGGCCGGACGCGGCAGAAGCACATACGCGTTGCGGTACCGCCCGCAACGGGTGTGCGGCGTACCGCCTTCAGGATCACGTCACGGTGACGCGAAGGAGTGAACCATGAACGATGAAGCCGAACTCCTGGTCGCCAGGCGCGGCGACCTGGCTTTCCTCACCCTCAACCGGCCCCAGCGCAGGAACGCTCTCTCCTCTACCCTGCTAGTCTCCCTGGCCCAGGCCCTGGGGGACCTGGCGGCGCAGGGAGACGTGCGCTGCGCCATCCTGCGGGGCGCGGGCGACAAGGCCTTCTCCGCGGGCATGGATCTCTCCGCCCTGCCGGAGGGCATCCCCGAGGATATCCAGAACCAGATCGCTGCCAAGGGTCCCCTGCAGTTCGGCCTGGACGCCATCGAGGATGCTCCTTTCCCGGTCATCGCCATGATCCGGGGTTATTGCGTGGGGGCCGGCTGCGAGACCAGTATGGCCTGCGACCTGCGCGTGGGGGCGGAGGGATGCCGCATGGGCATGCCCCCGGCACGGCTGGGTATCGTCTATCCACCCGAGGGGCTGCACCGCTTCATCCGCAACCTCGGCTTTCCCACCACCAAGAAGGTCTTCTTCACCGCCAGGCTCTTCGAGGCGGCGGAGGCCCGCGAGATGGGAATGCTCGATTACCTGGTTCCCGGGGAGGAGTTGGAGGGTTTTGCCGAGGGGCTCGCCCGGGAGATCGCGGCCAACGCTCCCCTCTCCCTCGCGGGGCATAAGAGGGTCCTGCGCATGCTCACGCCCGTGCCGCTCCTCTCCACGCAGGAACGGGGCGAAGTCGACTCCATCATGGGCAAGGCGCTGGCCAGCGAGGATGCGCGCGAGGGTATCACCGCGTTCCGGGAGAAGCGCGACCCCCATTTCAAGGGCCGCTAAAACTCTGAATAAAAAGACGGCATATTGTATCGGAAACCTCGAAAAAACCCTTGCCTTTTTTGTTCACCTTTACTAAAATAAGGACAACAACATTCGGCAATCTAGCAGGTATTATTCAAAAAAGTTAATAACTGGTTACTAAACTTCGGCAGGCATTAACCCAGTCTGGATGGGCTTTTCGAAAAACTGAATAAAGTAAAGTAAAACATTTAAAAAAGCCAGATCTCTCCACAGCTCGCTTTGCTCCACTCGCACCATATCAGCTCCAGGAATCAGAGCTTTGTTCCTCCAGGCTTACGCATATAAGGCCATAGGCTACACGAAGACCGGTCGCGAAAAGGTTGAGGGATAAGCGCTACGCGCAAAGGGGGTAGATGGAAACCGGCCCGCAAGGAACCATCTTTCCGGCTTTCACGAGATTCCGTGGCCATTAAAAGCAGGACTGCTTCAGGGTAAGGAGCGAGAAAAGGGGGTCAGATAAGATGTCGGCAGTAGAGATGCGCTCTATCGAGGATATCGAGAAGAGCGGGCAGTGGTGGTGGTGGGCCGAGCACAAACGCTCGCAGAGACTCGACTACCTGCGCAAGGCGATATGGAAGAAGGGAGCCAAGGGCTCGGGGTATAACCCCGGGGTCAAACTGGACCTGGAGAGGGCTCTGCTCTTCACCGACGCCTTCAAGGCCAACGAGGCGGACAGCCTGAGGATGCGCTACGCCAAGGCGCTGGCCAACGTTTTCGACAACATCACCATCTTCATTCAGGACAACGCGCAGATAATGGGGTACCTGGGCTCGCGCCCCCATACCATTATCTGGCATCCGGAGATCCTCTTCCTCCTCAACGAGGACCTCTACAACGACCGCACCGTAATCCCGGATCCTGAGGACGAGAACCTGGCCATCATCCGGGAGCTGTGCGACTACTGGAACCCGATATGTACGGGGGCGAAGGTCTTCAACCTGGTGCCGCCGGAGGAGATCGTCAAGCTCCTCACCGGGGTCATCGGCTGGGGGCTGCCTATCGCCAGGATAGGGTACGCCACCAAGCAGTGGGACTATATGTTCCGCCTGGGCCTGGAGGGGATCATCGCCGAGATCGACGCCCAGATGGCCGAGGCGGAAGAGCATATCTACAACAAGGTACCGGAACCGGACGAACTACGCTATTACGAGAAACTGGACGTCTGGCAATCCATGAAAGTGATCCTGGAGGCCGTGATACGCTGGGCGCGCCGCTACAGCAGGCTGGCCAGGATCATCGCCGAGGACTTCGAGACAGACCCCAAGCGCAAGGAGGAACTGCTGCGCATCGCCGAGGTATGCGAGAAGGTCCCGGGCAAGCCGCCGGAGCACCTGCAGGAGTCGCTGCAGTTCGACCATTTCATCCAGATAGCCTGCCGCTATGAAGCGTGTGAGGGAGCCTGGCCCTGCCGCCCGGACTACTGGCACGGGCCCTTCTACGACAAGGATGTAAACATCGAGGGGACCATCACTCACGAGGAGGCGATCGATCTCACCGGGGAGTTCCTCATCCGCTGTTACGAGGTGGGCTGGTTCTGGCTCATGCTCGCCCGCGACACCCTGCAGGGCATTACCGGAACTTGGGTATGGACCCTGGGCGGCGTGAACGAGGACGGCACCGACGCCTGCAACGACATGACCGACTGCATGCTGGAGGCGGCACGCATGGTGCGGGTGGCCAACCCCACTTTCGCCTTCCGCTACCATCCCGCCGTCAGGATGAAAACCATGCGCCAGGTCTTCGAGTGCATCCGTCAGGGGCTGGGTTATCCTTCCATGCGGAACGATCCCGTCCTCATCACCAACGCCATGCACTGGCACAAGCATCCCCTCAACGAGGCGCGGCGGTGGGTGCACCAGGCCTGCATGTCTCCCTGCCCGGACACCAAGCTTGGCTGCCAGCCCTTCCGTATGGCCAACGCCACCATCATCGCCGCCAAGGCCGTCGAGTACGCGCTCTTCGACGGCTACGACAACACCCTGCAGATGCAGTTCGGGCCGCACACCGGCGACGCCTCCAAGTTCGCGAGCTACGAGGAGCTCCATGACGCCTGGTACACGCAGCTGAAGTGGATGATGGACACCCTGGTCAAGCTGACCAACGGCGGCCGCTACATGGCCGAGCATCTCGACCCGCGACCCCTGCTCAGCGGCCTCTATGAGAGATGCGTAGAGGAGGGCGTGGACTCATCCCATCCCTCCGAGCGGGGTAACTCCTGGGTGACCTTCTTCGCCTGGATGGAGACGGGCGACAGCCTGGCCGCGGTGAAGAAGCTGGTTTTCGAGGATAAGAAGTACACCATGCCCCAGCTCGTCGAGGCGCTGCAGGCCAACTGGGAGGGTTTCGAGGAGATGCGCATGGACTTCGTGCGCGCGCCCAAGTGGGGCAACGACGACGACTACGTGGACCAGGTGCACGTGCGCTGCCACCAGGACGTCGCCAAGCACTCCTGGGAGATCAAGGACCCCACCGGCAATCCCTGGCCTCCCCTGCCGGAGAACATCGCCGCCTACGTGACCAACGCCACCAAGGTGTGGGCGCTTCCCAACGGGCGCAGGCTGGGCGACACCCTCTACGACGGTGGCTGCTCTCCGGGGGCGGGTATGGACAAGAAGGGGCCGACGGCCGTGCTGCGCTCGGTGGCCAAGATAGACCATATCGGCGACGTGCGCGCCACACTGCTCAACCAGAGGCTCTCCCCCCAGCAACTGGCCGGGGAGAAGGGCTTCAACGTCTGGTACTCCTACATTAAGACCTGGGCCGACCTGGGTATCGACCACGTGCAGTTCAACATGGTGGACAACGAGACCCTGAAGGCGGCCCAGAAGGAACCCGAGAAGTACCCCGAGCTCATCGTGCGCATCGCCGGCTACAGCGCCCACTTCGTGGACCTGAACAAGAAGACCCAGGATACCATCATCGCCCGCCACGTACAGGAGCTGGGAGGGTGAGGGCAGGCCTTACCGGGTCATGTGCGACGTGGTTGCCTGATAAGGGGGTAGAGCGATGACCGATTGGGAGAGTATGCGCCAGCAGTGGCTGCAGGGCGCCATCACCAAGGGAAGACGGGAGATGCCCGAGAAGGCCTGCGCCATGTGCAGTAACTTCCGGCAGAGCTCGGCATCCGCGGCGGGGGATGGCATCTGCTCCGTGATCAAACATGACGAGCAGAACAGGGTGGTTTTCGATAACACAGACGCCAGTGATTGCGGGCAATTCCTGGAGATGGACCGCATGCGGACGGATACCAGCGAGTTCATGTGGGATCCCGAGTTCCGCCCGCAGCGGCAGCTGCATGAGAAGTAGCTGCAGGCGCGATAGTGGTTGATGAAGATGATCGCTTGTGCCAGCTGTGGTTGCACGGGTTCCCCGGGGGATTTCACCTACCTGGCTCCGGCAGGAGGCACCGGGCCCGCAACCCTGCGGCGTTGTCCCGCCTGTGGCGAGCTGATCATCGTGGATGAACTCGAGGAACAGGAGGAGAGCGCCCCTTCGTCCGGGCCGTGGGGTTCGGGTGATATGCGGGACAGGAGGTTGACGGAGAAGGATAGGGAGGTAGAGAAGTGATCAAGTGTGAGAGCTGCGGATACGAGGGCGTGAAATCGGATTTTCGCTACCTGTATAACACCACTCTCGACGCCGAGACCGCTTACCGCGAGTGTCCGAAATGCTACGGGTGGGTGGTCGTGAACGAGCTGCAGGAAGAGAAGGTGGAGAAGTCCCTCGAGAAGGCTTGAGGCGCGCAGGCTCGTCCGCCGGCGCGCAGCGCCGCATGCGGCCCGCGCGTCCGGACGCGGATAAAGAGGAGTGAGATGGATCGCGAGGTTATCGTCACAAATATCCAGCGCTATTCCATTAACGACGGCCCGGGAATACGCACCACCGTTTTTCTCAAGGGATGCGCGCTCAACTGCGCCTGGTGCCATAACCCCGAATGTATCAGCTTTACACCGGAGATCTACTGGAAGCAGTCCCTCTGCCGGCAGTGCGGGCGCTGCTTCGACGCCTGCGAACAGGGGGCCATTCAACCCCCTATCGCCCTGGGGCAGGATGACGATCACCAGCACTACCACAAGATCGACGCCTCACGCTGCAACCAGTGCATGGCGTGCGTCGAAGCCTGCATCTACGACGCCCTGGTCAGGGTGGGCGAGCCCAAGACGGTGGAGGAGATCCTGGAGGAAGTGGAAAGGGACCTCCCCTTCTACCTGAACTCCGGAGGCGGTATGACCGTGACCGGGGGGGAGCCTACGGCCTTCCCCGAGTTCACCGTGGATCTGCTGCGCGAGGCCAAAGAACGGGGTATACACAACTGCCTGGACACCAGCGGCTTCTGCGATTGGGAGATCCTGGATGGCATGCGCCCCTACGTGGACATCTTTCTCTACGACGTCAAGTGCCTCAGCGGCAAACAGCACATCCTGCGCACCGGGGTCAACAACTCACCCATCCTCGCCAACCTCACCCGGCTGGCCGAGGCGGGCGAGGAGATCATCGTGCGCATACCGGTCATCCCCGGTTTCAACGACGCGGTGGAGCAGATGGAGAAGGTGGCCGATTTCCTGGAACGCCTGGGGCCTAACCTCTTGCAGGTGGACCTGCTCCCCTTCCATAACTGGTGCCAGGACAAGTACCGCTGGTTGGGGCTGGAGTGGGAGTACAGGGACACGGGGAGCATATCTGTCAGCGAAGTGGACGACCTGCTGGACGTGCTGGAGGACAGGGGACTGAACACGACTATCGGAGGCTGAGAGGACGGACGCGAGGAAGTGGACATGAAGGGGCAGGTAGGTTTCATCAACGATATACAGCTCTATTCGTTGTGCGACGGCCCGGGGATACGCTCCACCGTCTTCCTCAAGGGCTGCCTTCTCAACTGCAGATGGTGCCATAATCCCGAGGGCAACCGGCGCTATCCGCAGGTGTTCCCATACCAGACCAACTGCAACGATTGCGGGGATTGCCTGGAGGCCTGCCCCGCGCAGGCCATCGAGATGCCCGAACCGTGCCGGCCGCGCATACTACGGGAACGCTGTATCGATTGTCTCCAGTGCGCCGAGGTATGCGGGGAAGGGGCCATGGTGGTGTGGGGCAGGATGGTGAGCGTGGAAGAGGTCATGGAAGAGGTGCAGGCGGATAAGCCCTTCTACAGACATTCCGGCGGCGGCATGACCCTCTCTGGGGGGGAACCCCTCGCCCAGCCGGAATTCGCTCGCGCCATCATGGCGGCTGCGAAGGCGAGGGGCATCAGTACGGCGCTGGACACCTGTGGCTGCGCCGCATGGGAGGTCGTGGAGGGGATCCTGGAGGTAACGGACCTCGTGCTGCTGGACCTCAAGCACATGGACCCCCATGCCCATCGCGAGCACTGCGGCGCCTCCAACCGCATCATCCTGGAAAACGCCGCGAGGATAGCGGCCCTGGACATGCCGCTGCGCCTGCGCATTCCCCTCATCCCGGGGTTCAACGACAGCGAGGAAAACCTCGTCCGCACCGCCGAGTTCATCGGCGGCCTGTGCCGCAACGGCCGGGAGTACGAGGTCGACATACTACCCTACCATCCGTACGCCGGCGCCAAGTACAGGATTTTCGGATTGGATTACCCTTTCCCCGAGGGGGAGGGATATCCAGAGGACAGACTCTCCGGGATAGTGGACCTGTTCGTATCCCGGGACCTCACGGTCACCGTGGGTGGATAGAAGGAGGGCAGCCGATACACTCGACCGCGATGGCTTGCGGGATCGAGAAAAGGCTCAGTAAGGAGGTATGAGGATGGGCTGTGGCGAGTGCAAATGGTTCTTCCCCCTGGATGAGGACCCCAACCGGGGTGACTGCGTGCAGCGGGAATCGGATGAAAAGAGCGAGTACTATACGGCCAGACCCTGCGGCGCCGAGGATGCCGCTTGCGAGAAATTCGAGAAGAAGTAGCCGGGGCACCGGTCCCCCGGCCATCTCCGGAAGGGCCTTTCCGATATCGGTTATGCCTGGATGTGAAATACGCCTGCGGACCGGCGCAGCCCACAACGGTTTATAGTCGGCCGTTTGACGGAAAAGAGAGGCGCCCATGGACATCACTTGTGACCGCTGCGGCTATGAGGGCAGTGGCGAGGAGTTCCGGCACATAGGCAACGCCATGTGCTGCGGTCCGCTCACCTTCCGGGAATGTCCCAGCTGCAGGAACCCGGTCATCTGCGACCGCCAGGAGATGCGTGAGGAGATCGAGGATACGGCCCGCGAGATATCGCACAGGGTCGAGGCCGCCATAGCCGGTAAGGATACCATCCAGGCCAGGGACCTCCTGAAGGAGTTGTCCTTTCTTAATCAATGCCTGAACCTCGACGCCATCAACGACTACGTGCGGGAGAAGAAGCGGCAGGTCAACCGCATCGACCGCGCCGCGGCTTCTCCTTCTTGAGCGGCACAGGGCAAACTTGGGGTCAGGCAGAAGAACCGGGTATACTGAGTATCCGGTATGTGGCCGCTCCAGAAGGGGGTAGAGCGATGACCGATTGGGAACAGATGCGCCAGCAACTGATCCAGGGCGCTATAAGCAAGGGGCGCCGGGAGATGCCGGAAAGGGCCTGCGGCAAATGTAAGAACTTCCGGCAGAACTCGGTTTCGGCGACAGGAGACGGTATCTGTTCGGTGATCAAGCAGGACGAGCAGAACAGAATCGTCTTCGACAACACCGACGCCGCCGACTGTCCTCACTTCACGTTGATAGAACGCGTGAGGACGGACACCAGCGAATTCATGTGGGACCCCGAGTTCAGGCCGCAGCGGCAGATGGACGAGAAGTGATACCATCCGCCCCGTTGCGGCTCGAGGCATACGGCCGCCATGCCACGAGACTACCGCTGCCGCGGGACGGATTTCATCACATTACGAACCGCACGGAGGATTCCCGCCTCCACCGCGCCGCATATCTCCGGCTGCCAGCCTCAGCGTCCTGCCTTCGACCTCGAGCAGGACGTTCCCGCCGTCATCGACCCCCCGCATGAATCCCTCGATAATCCCCTCCCCGAACCCCCGCTCGTCCAGGACGGCGAAGGGCGGATCGACCCGGATGGCCTCTCCCATGAATGCGAGGTTGCGCCGGTATTCCGACCACCACTCTACGCGGTCTCCCCTCAGCCTCGTCTCGAGCTCGTGCAGCAGCTCCACCAGGAGCTCCTCGTTGTCCCATATCCTCCCCTCCTCGATGAGCAGGGAGGTTGGTTTCAGCTTGGTGGGCAGGTCCAGTTCCCCAGGGAGGTAGCCGACGTTCAGTCCGAGGCCGGCAATGACGTATTCCACGTTCCTCGCAGCGTATACCTCGCAGAGGACACCTCCTGCCTTGCGGTCCCCGTAGACCAGATCGTTCGGCCACTTGAGGAGAGGGCCTTCTCCTCCCGACGCGACGATGGCGGCGCGCGCGGAGAGCGCCACCAGCATGGCCGATTCGAAACCACCCAGGTCCGCCAGGACCGTGCTGACCAGGAGGCTCTTGCCCGGGAGATCCAGCCACGTCCTTCCCATCCTGCCCCTGCCGCCCGTCTGGTGGCGCGCCGTCACCACCAGCCGGGATGACGCCCCCGCATCGAGGAGTCTCTTCGCCTCCAGGTTGGTCGAATCGATGGACTCGAATGAGCGAACGTCCCACTCCATCCGCGCTATCCCTCCTGCGGCCGGCCCCAACCGTGCCTTTGTAACGGCTTGACCTCAATATACCCGGTCATCAGCGTCTCTCGGCTCTGCCCTACAACGTTTCTACATCCTTGCAAGGCCGTGTCATAAATGTTCACACTCACTAAATAAACAATATGTGTTTTTCCTTGACAACTCCCTGTTTTTCCTATAAAAATAGAGCAAACTCCAAAAGGGGAGAAGCCCATGTACCCACTACAGATAAACAATACCACGGCTAGAGCCATCTCCAAAGAGGGGGAGATGCTGGCGCGAGCCCTGCTCTTCGCCGCCCTTACCGGCATAGGGGCGCTCTTGCGCATCCCCACCTCTCCTGTACCCGTGACCATGCAGGTCTTCTTCGTTCTTCTCTCGGGTATGATCCTGGGCCCCTATTGGGGGGCGCTGAGCCAGGTCCTCTATCTGGGTATGGGGTTGTGTGGAGCGCCCTTCTTCGCCGCGCCGCCCTATGCCGGACCCGCGGTGCTCTTCGGGCCCACCGGCGGCTACCTGTGGGGGTTCATCCTGGCGGCGGCCGCATCCGGCTGGACCAGCCGGAGACTCGCCGCGCGGGAGCGTTTTCCCGGCATGGGTTACCTGCTCGCCGGCATCGTGGGTATCGCCGCCATTTATTCCTGCGGCACCGCCTGGTTGGGCGCATGGCTGAGCCTGAACGGGGCCGGCGCATCCGCGGCCTTTGCCCTCGGCGTGAAGCCATTCATCCTGGTGGACCTGTTGAAGGCCCTGGGGGCCGCAACCCTGGCGAGGACCGTTCCACGCAAGTGGTCTCTGACGGTATGATAGAGAGAGCGGTAAAACACCCCGGCCGTTGATACCGCACCGCGATATCCCGAACGGCAGGGGCGGCCTTCGTATCTTGGACAAAGAGGTGGATATGGACGAGAAAAAGCCTCGCGTCGGGATTACCGACACGACCCTGCGGGACGCGCACCAGTCCCTGTGGGCGACGCGCATGCGCCTCACCGATATTCTCCCCATAGCGGAGCGCATCGACGAGATAGGATATCACTCGGTCGAGGTATGGGGCGGTGCGACCTTCGACGTCTGCATGCGCTACCTCAACGAGGACCCCTGGGACCGCCTGCACCGTATCCGGGAGAGATTCAAGCACACCAAGATCCAGATGCTCCTGCGCGGCCAGAACCTGGTCGCCTACCGCAACTATGCCGACGACCTTCTGGAGGAATTCATCAAGAGGGGTGTTGCGGGCGGCCTCGATATCATCCGCATCTTCGATGCCCTCAACGACACCCGCAACATGCAGAAGGCCATAGAGATAACCAGGAGGGAAGGCGCCCACGCCCAGGGGACCATCTGCTACACCATAAGCCCGGTCCACGACATCGACCATTTCGTGGAGACGGCCAGGGAACTGGTGGACATGGGCTCGGACTCCATCTGCATCAAGGATATGTCGGGCATTCTGGCGCCCTACAAGGCCTTCGAGCTCGTAGAGCGACTCAAGGAGACGGTGGAGGTCCCCATCCAGCTCCACTGCCACGCCTCTACCGGCATGGCCTCCAACTCCTACATCAAGGCTATAGAGGCGGGGGCCGACGTGGTGGACTGCGCGGCGGCTCCCCTCTCCCTGTATACCAGCCAGCCGGCGGTCGAGTCCATGGTGGCTTCCCTACAGGATACCCCCTACCAGCTGGACCTGGACTTCGATGCCATCCGCGACGTCTCCGAATATTTCGAGGTGGTGTCCAAGAACCGCAAGCTCATGGGGGTGGAACAACCCATCATCGACGTCACCGTCATCTCGCACCAGATCCCTGGCGGTATGGCCACCAACCTCATCGCCCAACTGGAGCAGCAGAACGCACTCGACCGCATGGAGGAAGTGCTCGAGGAGATCCCCATCGTGCGCAAGGACATGGGTTACCCGCCCCTGGTAACACCCACCAGCCAGCTGGTGGGCACCCAGGCGGTCTTCAACGTCCTGCTGGGCGAAAGGTACAAGATCATTCCCCGCGAGATCGAAAACTACGTAAAAGGATATTACGGGAGGCCGGCGGGGCCCATCGACGAGGAGTTGAAACGCAGGGCGCTGAAGGGCGAGGATCCCATAACCTGCCGCCCCGCGGATATGCTCGAACCCGAGTTGCCAAAAGCCAAGCGGGAGCTCAATCCCGACCTGGTGGAGAAGGAGGAGGACTTTATCTCCTATGCCATCTTCCCGGACATCGCTCTCAAGTTCTTCCGGTGGAGGAAGAACCCGGTAATCGACGACGAGGACGCGCCGCTCAAGCAGATGGAGAAGCGCGAGCGCATGTTCCTCGACGGGAGCTCCATAGAGGACTTGACGGAGAGCCTGGCGGTCATGGTGAGCGAGGGGGTTTCCCAGGCCCTGCAGAACCTGAGCATAACCGTCAGCCTGGGCGGCGCGTCCACGGGAGAGGCATATGCGGCCACCCCCGCATCCGCGCCGGCGCGCGGAGGCCCGGCAGCTCGCGTGGACCGGGAGGAGTTGGGCAAGTTGATGGTGCGCTCCCCCATGGTGGGCACCTTCTACGCCACGCCATCACCGGGAGCTCCCCCTTATGTCCAGGAGGGGGATGCGGTAGAGGAAGGACAGACGCTCTGCCTCATAGAGGTGATGAAGCTCTTCAACGAGATCCCCTCCCCCACGGCGGGACGCGTAAAACGCATCCTGGCCAGGCATGGCGAGGGTGTGGAATATGACGAGATCATCATGGAAATCGAACCCCTGGGGGATTAGGCGTTGTTCAAGCGCGTACTCATCGCGAACCGAGGCGAGATCGCCCTGCGCATCCTGCGCGCGTGCCGCCTGCTGGGCCTGGAGGCTGTGGGAGTATACTCCAAGGCCGACGCCGACGCCCTGCACCTGCGTTACGTGGACCAGAAGGTATGCGTGGGACCGCCGGCCAGCGGCGACTCGTACCTGAACATCCAGAACATCATCGGGGCGGCTGAGATCAGCAAGGCGGACGCCGTACATCCCGGCTATGGCTTCCTGGCGGAGAACGAGGATTTCGCCCGGGCCTGCGTCGACAACGACCTCGTCTTCATCGGGCCGAAGGCCGAAGCCATGGCGCTTATGGGGAACAAGGCCAGGGCCCGGGAAACCATGGCCGGAGCCGGGGTCCCGGTCCTGCCCGGCATGACCTCGGCGGATCTCGACGAATCAACCGCGCTCAAAGTGGCGGACGAACTCGGTTTCCCCGTGCTCATCAAGGCCTCCCTGGGTGGAGGCGGCAAGGGTATGCGCATCGTCAACGACCGCCAGGAGCTCATCCGGGCACTGCCGCTGGTAAAGGCCGAAGCCCGCCATGCCTTCGGCTCAGAGGAGATCTACCTGGAGAAGTTCCTGCGCAAAGCCCGGCACGTGGAGATTCAAATACTGGGCGACTCACGCGGTAAGGTCATCCACCTGGGCGAGAGGGAATGTTCCATCCAGAGGAGGAACCAGAAGTTGTTGGAGGAGGCACCCTCCCCCGCCGTATCGCCGGAGTTGAGGGCCAGGATGGGCGAGGCGGCGATCAGGGGTTCGGCCGCCATCGGGTATGATTCCGCCGGCACTTTCGAGATGCTCCTGGACGAGAACGGCAACTTCTATTTCATGGAGTTCAACGCCAGGGTGCAGGTGGAACATCCCGTGACGGAGATGATCACCGGCATAGATATCGTGGCGGAACAGCTGAAGAACGCCATGGGCCATCCCATGGGATTGGACCAGGAGGATATCTGCGTCAACGGCCACGCCGTGGAATGCCGTATCAACGCCGAGGACCATCACCGCGACTTCCTTCCCACCCCGGGGATTATCGAGAAGTGGGTGCCCCCGGGAGGACCCCACGTACGCGTGGACACCCATTGCTACCAGGGCTATCACGTCTCCCCCAATTACGATTCCCTGCTGGCGAAACTCATCGTGCATGGCCGCGACCGCGTGGAGGCGATGCGCATCATGGAACAGGCTTTGCAGGAGTTCGTGATCGAGGGGGTCGATACGCTTATCCCCTTCCACCTGCGCCTGCTCGCCAACCCCGATTTCATCGCCGGCGATTACCACACCCGCTGGGTGGAACAGGACATGTTCTAGATTTCTTACCCAAGCACCGAGGGTCGGTCTTCTCTACGTTGGTGCTCATCCAGCCCGGGCCGAGTGCCCCGTTCCATGCATACGGTGATGCACCGAGAGTGCCGCTGCGCCACGCATGCAAGGCGCGCGACCGAGGCGTACTCGGAGAGTACGCCGCAGGGAGCGGAACGCAGCCAGGCGGGGATGCAGCGGTGATCGAATGCCGGCGTATGCATGGAGCGGGGTACCTAAGGTAACGGTCTCGCTCGGCGCGCAGCCCGCGGGATAGGAGGAAGAGACCTCATCTTCACTTGCGCGCACCGCTGCGACCGACCTGGTAGTTCCCCGGGCAAGTGGGTGCTCTCGTGGAAGCTCAGACCAACTTCCGGTTCTCGGTCAAGGGTTTCTCTTGTTGACGACACCCGAGCCAGAAAACGGTATGCCCCGACGCCCACTACGCACACCCGCAGCTCTGCGAGCAAGGGCGATGACGGATATTGAAGCGGGTTAGACGGTATGGCTCGTGTCCTCCACTCCCACCTCGATCAATCCACGGCGCAGGACTACCGCTCCCGCCGCGATGATCAGAAGGCCCCCCACAAGGTCCTGCCATCCGGGTTGCTCGCCCAGGAAGATGAGGCCGAATACGACGGCGCTCAGGGGCTCCAGGTAGGCGATGATCCCCACGTGCTGCGCCTTCACCTTCTTCACCGCGTAGACGTAGACCAGACCTGCCAGCGCGGTGTGCACCGTACCCAGGATGAGGAGCGAAGCCCATCCACGCGTGGAGATAGGGAAATCCCGGAAGGCGCAGAAGGGGAAGAGAAGGGCGGCGTTTACAGCCGTCTGGTAGAAGGTTATGGTGAGGGTGGGTGTATCCTCCCGCAGCTTCTTCAAGATGATGAGCAGAAACGCGTAGCTGACCGCGGCGGTCAGCGCGTATATGATCCCCTTGCTGTTCAAGCCCGCCTCAGCGGTCTGACCGGTAAGGGATATGAGGTACATACCGGCCAGCGCAAGCAGCAGCGCCATCACGGTAACCCCCTCCAGTTTCTCCTTCAGGAGCAGGGGGGCAAGAACGGCCACGAGCACCGGCGCCAGGTAGGTGATGAATTCCGCGTCCCCGATGGAGAGATTGTTCAGCGCCTTCAGAAACATCACCCAGTGAAAGGTGAGGAGCACGCCGCTGAAGAGGAGGAGCAGGGGGTGTTTCCCGAGCCTCAGCTCGCTCTGCCTTTTTCCTGCATAGATGACAACGGTAAGAAAGCAGAGGCTGATAGTGGCGCGCATGAACACCACGAAGTATTCCTGCCCCGGCAGGTCCACCCAGCGCAGGAACACCCCTACCGTGCCCCAGAGCACGGCGGCCCCGGCGATCATGAAGTATTCCGGCTTGCCGCTCGAATCCAATCCCTCTCCCTGCCTTTACTGCACGTCCTGGCAATCAGGGCGACTCATCTATTAATAGCCGATAGGCGGTAGGAATGCACCCCCGTTGTCAGCAAGCGTGCTTATGCCAGAATGACTTCGCAAGCTCACTCAGATCACCGGGATCAGCGACGCAAGTGCTCCTTCCCTGGGTCCATGGATACCCGGGTTGGCAGGATATTGGATATCGGGAGGCATACCCCACGCGGACGCCTGGCCATATATGTCGTTTGAACGGCTGACCCCAGTCGTCAGTAGATGGTGATATTGAGGTCGCCGTCCGCGGCCAGTTCCCATTCCCGCCTGGAGTCTTCCCGGTTCAAGGCGAGCTCGTAGAGGGCCTGGGCCATTCCCACCACCAGGAGATGGATGCACGAATTCTCTATGGTCATGCTCACGTGGCGCTCATCGGCATCGAGCCGGGTCACGTTGCCCAGTCCGCGCAGGGCGGTAAGATCCTCCAGCTTGAACACGAGGAGCCGCAGTTCCCTCGCGTCCACCTGCGAGCGCACGTAACGCCTCTGCGCCTCGATCGCCGCCTCCACGACGTCCAGTCCGTAAGTCGCTTCCAGGTCGGAAAAGATCGCTTCCAGGGCCAGCGGCCCCAGGATGGCTACCCTCCTCCCCGTATCGGCGGCGGTGATGGAGCCATCCTTGAGGTTCCAGCGATAGCGGGATATCTCCAGCGGCACGCCGCACTCCGGGCAGCGCTCGTACGTGATCTGCCCGGGCTTGAACGCGTAATGCTTTCTCTTCAGGCGCTTCTCGAGTTCCAGGGGGTGTTTGCCGGGGAAGGTGGATACGCGCAGGGCGTCGTCGCCTATCGTCTCGTAGTGCACCGTCATGTCGATACCCTCGAAAGCCTCGACCGAACCCAGGGTATCCGCCACCCACAGGGGAACGGAGTAGGGGTTGCGGATGATCTGGGTCCGCCAGGGATAGTCCTCCCCGCGGTCCCACTTCTCGCTCAGAGACTGGTTTCCGTAGCCGAAGACGCTTCCCACTTCCAGGACCTTCTGGTTGAGCTCCTTTCTCATCCTGGTAACGGTCTCCATGAAGACGCGGCTGTAGAAAGAGGTCCCCGCCTTCATGTCGCTCTCGCCGAGAAGATGGACGTTCCTGACCTCGAAGGGGAAACTCCTCTCCATGAACTTCCTCGTCTCGCGCCGCCGGCTCTCGATAACCAGGGGCTCGATGGGCTTGCCTATCAACTCCCCGATCCCCCTGAACATACTGTCAATGGTATTGGATTCGAAGAAGACCATGCGGTCGCGGGGAGAGTTGGCCAGGCTTATCACACCGTTTCCCTCCCAGCGCATCTCCCTGCCGATCATCGCGGGAACCCCGCAGGACTCGCACCTGTTGATCACGGCCATGCGCTCCCTTCCGCGCTTCACATCATCAGGCCATATCCTTTTCACACACGCTATAGAATATATCGCCCTGTGGCCACAAGGCTTGAGAAGGCAGGCACGCTTTAAGCGTATGTTTCAGATGCGGACCGTGAACTCGAAGTCGCCGTCCTCACCCATTTTCCAATCGTAGGTCGAGCTCTCCCTGCCCATGGCCGTTTCGTATATTGCCTGGGCCATACCCAATACCAGCAGTGGCATACAGGAGTTCTGGATCAGAACGCTGAGATGTTTCTCGTCGGCTTCGAACCAGGTGATGTTCCCCAGGCCGCGCAAAGCGGTCAATTGCGCGAAGGTGGTGCCGCTCCTCCTCCAGTTCCCACCGCCTACGTGCGACTTGATGTAGCGTCTCTGCGCCTCCACCACCACCTCGGATATGGAGCTCCCCAGCTCCGCCTCCAGATCATGCAGTACCGCATCCATGGCGAAGGGTCCGAAGAGCGCTTTCCTCCACCCCGTCTCGGAATCGTGGATGGTCCCCCTTGCGATATCCCATTCCAGTTCGGCTACCTCCATGGGGATCCCGCATCCCGCACAGCGTTCGTACTCTATCTCGCCGGGCTTGAACTCGTAGCGCATCCTCTTCAGCCACTGCTCGAGTTCTATGGGATGCGGGCCGGGACAAGTGGTGTACTCGTATACATCCTCGCCTATCTCTTCGTACTTTACCCAGTGATCCATGCCCTCGAAGGCCTCCACGGAAGCCAGGGCCTCCGCGGCGAAGAAGAGTACCGAGTAGGGGTCGCTTATAACGTTCACGCGCCAGGGATACTTGCTCCCCGTTCCCCACAGCGGGCCCAACTTCACGTCGCCGTACCCGTAGAGCCTCCCTATGTCGAAAACCTGCCTGGTTATCACCTTCCCCAGGCTCTCCCGGATGATCCTCACCGCATGCCTTATCACCGCCTTGTCCCCGAGCTTCTCGTTCAGGTATATGAGCGGTTTTCTCACCCAGGCGGGGAAGCTTCCCTCGATGTACTTTCTTACCTCGCGCCGCCGGCTCTCTATTACTATATGTTCGATGTTTGCGCCGATAAGCTCCTCGATGCCCTTGAAGAGGTTGTCGATTATCTCCGACTCGTAGAGGACCATGCGGTTGCGGGGAGATCGGTGCAGCGAGATAATGCCGTTGCTCTCCCAGTTGAGCTCCCTGCTGACGAAAAGCGGCGTTTTGCATTCGCCGCAGCATCTTTCCCTGGACATCTGATTCTCCCGTTTTTCCCATGTACTCGTGGGGGGAACTCCACCCGCCCGGATTGTTACTCTCAAGTAACTCTAACGGCTGTTTCCCCGTTCTTCAAGTCTCGAGAGGCAGAGCAGGCGTATATCCGCGTGTCGGGCACTTTCCGCATCGAGCCCGGGTGCTGCCGACCGCTCCACGGCGTTCCCGGACCCCTGCGCTATCCCCTCACGGCGATGGCGAGGTCTCCGTCGCTCGTCAGGCTCCATTCGTATTCGGAACTGTCCTTGTTCAACGCCAGTTCATAGAGGGCTTGCGCCATTCCCACCAATATCAGGTGCAGGCACGAGTTCTCGATGGTCAGTTTCAAGTTATGCTCGTCTGCCTCGAAAGCGGTAATGTTCCCGAATCCGCGCAACGCGGTCAGATGGTTGAAAGTACCGCCACCCCGGCGCCAGTTCTGTTCGCTCACCCTGGACTTGACGTAACGCCTCTGAGCCTCGACAACGACCTCGGGGATAGACTCCCCCAGCTCGGCCTCGAGGTCATCCAGAACCACCTCCAGGGCAGAGGGCCCGTATATGGCCATCCTTCTACCGAAATCGGGGTCGGTTATGGTCCCCTCCTCGGGTCTCCAGTCATACCGCGCCAGGTCGACGGGGAGACCGCAGGACGGGCAACGCTCGTACGTTATGTCGCCGGGTTTAAAATCATAGCGTTTCCTCTGCAGCCTCTCCTTCAGCTCTATGGGATGGCCGGCAGGATATGTGGTAACCACGTAGGTATCCTCCTCCGTCTTCTCGTACCTCACCCACTGTTCAACCCCCTCCAAGGCCTCCACCGAACCCAGGGCTTCGGCAGCCCAGAAGGGGACGGAATAGGGATGGCGGATGACATTGGAGCGCCAGGGATACCTCTCTCCCGACTCCCATCTGCCGCCGGGCGCGGAGGCGCCGTAGCCGTATATCCTGCCTATGTCGATTACCTGCATCATTACGTCCCTGGCCAGCACGAGACCGGAGTTCTCTAGCCCGCCTCCATCGCCATCACCGGAAGGTTCTTCGTCGCGGTAATTGAACAGCTGTTTCATTTCGGCGGGAAAACGTTTTTCGATGTACCCCTTCACCTCGCGGCGTCTGCTCTCGATCACGATATGCTCGATAGGGACGCCGATGAGTTCCTCTACTCCCTTGAAGAGGTTGTCTATGACCCGCGATTCGTAGAGGACCATGCGGCTGCGCGGGGACCCGGTCAGGGTGATGACCCCGTTCTCGTTCCATGCGAGTTCCCGCGAGATCATGAGCGGGATGCCGCAGTCCCCGCACCGTTCCACTCTATCCACCTCCTGCACCTTCCAGCCGGAGTATCAGTGATCCGGGTTCTTTCTCCTGACCGTGTATTCCTCCGGGCTTTATCGCTGAGCCCACTAATAAGTCTCGCCCACGGGATTGCTTTTCTTGAGACAATTCCACCTGACCTGTTTGGACGCATGGGTAAAGATGGCACGGGAGCAGCCGTTGCTTCTCTGCGATATCATTTTTTACAACGATCCCGCACGTGGGGGGAACACCGGCTGCGGCGGCCGGAGGCGCGCGACGTCAGTCGATATCGGGCAGTGTCCAGGCGGTCAATGGAGGCCCTCGAGCCACATGGCAAGCTCCCTTCCGATGATGTGGGGGCTGTCCTCCTGCATGAAATGGACGCCTTTCCCCGTGTCCGCCATCTTCAGGTTGGAGAGGTTCTCCCGGCACCAGTCCACCATGGACTCCTCGACCAGGAAGCCCGGATGGGCGTAGAAGAGCAGGGCGATCTCACGGGGCCGTGCTGTTCTTCAGCATGAAGTCGATCAGGGGGTCGAAGGCCTCGTTCTCCCGCAGGGAGGGCCGGTCGGCGGCCGCGGTGAGTACGTCGATATGGTTGTAGCCCTCCAGGACCAGGCGCTCGCCCGGAGGCGTGCCCTGGGAGAAAGGATTGAGGTTACTGCCGGCCATGATCTCGAGCTTGGGCATGTCTCCCAGGTCCGCGGCGTGGAGATAGTTCAGCCCGTAGTCCGGCGCGAAAGGGAAGAGCAGCGCCATCATGTCCACCATGAGGCGCATGGTGAAGTACCACTCCAGCAGGTTGGAGGTGCCTTTATAGACCACCTGGGCCACGTCCCGGATATCCGAGACCTCCTCCATCATGGTGGTGTAGGTGATGTTGCCCTGCCTATCCTGGTAGGCGGGGTCCGCAGGCCTGCCCACCTGGTCGAAATCGACCCAGGAGTAGAGTGGCCCCTTGCCCAGCGCGAAAACGGAGGGTCCTGCGTCGTTGGCGATGAAGAGGCCATCCAGGCTGATGAAGGAACCCAGCAGATCGCCCAGGAGGGGTACCTGCGCCAGGTCAGCGGGGAGGGGAAAATCCTTGCGTACCACGGACCCGCCCTGCAGAAAGCCCATGCTGGCCTGGACGATCTTCACGGGCATGAAATTGTCGTCGAGGATCGCCCCCAGCAGCGCCTCGCAGGTGTAGCGGAAATCGGTGATGTCCGGCACATGGACCAGGAAGTGGTCCAGGGAGCGGGAATGGAGCAGCTTGAGCATGAGGTCCACCAGCTCCGTCTCGGGCACCTCTTCCAGGAGGGTTGATTCCTCCTGCGGCTGCTGGTCGGCCTCCATGGCCGCCAGCTCCATAACCATGGGCGCATCGGGGGTCAGCAGGGGGAAGATACGCGGCATGGTGCCTTCACGCATGCCCTGTACCAGCTGCGCGTAATAGGCCTCCATGCCGTCGTCATCCGTTACGTCCGGGGGATTCGCTGGGAGGGCATCGGTGGCCGGCTCCATCATGCCCATGGTCAGGGAGAGGGCGCCGTCCAGCCCCACCAGCCCGGCGCAGTTGCGATAGCCTGCATCGTCCAGGGTGGCCGGGTCGCCGTCGAAATCCCATGCCGCGAAGATATGGGTGAGGGGACCGCCCAGGGAATGACCGCCCACAAAGACCTTGCCGCGCCGCACCTCGGGGTCGGGAACCATGGTGGTGATGACCGCATAGACGTCCTCCATCACCAGCTCCATGCCGAACTCCGAGAGGTAAGGCGCGGTGGCGTCGGTGAGGAAACCCCCGAACGTCTTGCCCTCGACCGGGACGCCGTGGTTGTAGTAGTCGACGGCGGCGGTGGCGTCGCCCGCTCCCTCCGCCGCGTTCAATCCCGCCAGGTCCTCGAGGCGGTTGGGACGGCGCTCCACTGCCCACACCTCGATGTCCGCACCCCGCAGCGAGGCCATATATACCATCTGCCTCCCCAGGTAGTAAAAAGCGTTGCTGCCGCAGTAGAAACCGGGCATGACCACCAGCACGGCGTCGGCGTCCGCGGGGTCATCCCCGGCCGAGCGGGAACGGAAGCGCAGGAAGGTTATATAGTCGGCGGCTTCCGGAGGCACGCCGTTGTCCCGGGGCGCCGGCGCATAGATGGAGACCTCTTCCACGGCGACGGCGGCGTCGACCTCCTCCTGCGTCCAGGCTCGCTCCACCGACGGGTAGGGTTCCTCGGGAACCGGTCCACCCGGCGTGTAGCAGCCAGCCAGCAATACGAGCAGGATGATGATGAGGAAAGACACGAGGTTGAGGACACGCTTCTTCATGGTAGGCCCCCTTTGTTACCGGCATTCCCCTCCTTTACGCCTGTACCGATTCTAACACATCCTACGCAGCTCAATCCCGGGGTCAGGTCTTTCATTTTGCATACTCAAGTATCCGAAACGCGCAATCGAGCAGACAGGGTGAACCTGTCGCCAAAGCAAGATACTCCGGTATGCAAAATGAAAGACCTGACCCCTAGCGGTTGACCGTGACGGTCAGGTTGAGGTCGCCGTCTTCCGAGAGGTCCCAGGTGACGGTGGAGCTGTCCACACGGTAGGCCATCTCCACCAGGGCCTGTACCGCACCCACCATGGGGAGGTGCAGGCAGGAGTTCTCGATGGTCATGTCCAGGCGATCCCGGTCGCCCTCGAAGCTGACGAGATTCCCCAGCCCGCGTACGGCTATCATCTGCTGGAAGGTCAAACCGTCCCGGTTCCAGCGGTCCAGGCTCCAGGCCGTTCTGATATAACGCCGCGTGGCCTCAATGACCGTAGCGGGGATAGCGTCTCCCAGCTCCGCCTCCAGGTCGTCGCAGATGGAATCCACCGAGAAGGGGCCGAAAATGGCCATCCTCCTTCCCGTTTCCTGATCGGTGATGGTGCCCCTGTCCAGGTCCCACTCGCGGCCCGCCACGGTGAGGGGGATACCGCATTCGGTGCAGCGATCGTAGGTTATGTCGCCCGGCTTGAAGTCGTAGCGCCTCCGCTTGAGCCTCCCCTTGAGCTCCAGGGAATGATCGCCGGGGTAGACCTCGGTCCTGTAGGTGTTGTCACCGGTACGCTCATACTTCACCTGCATGTCGATGCCCTCGAAGGCCTCTACCGAGCCCAGGTTGTCGGCTGCAAAAAAGAGGGCCGAGTAGGGGTTGTGGATCTCCTGGATCCGCCAGGGGTAATCGGCACCGCGCTCCCACAGCTCGCCCAGCCTCTGGTCCCCATACCCGTAGTTCCTGGCAATATCGTTAATGCTCTGGGTGATTACCCTCATGGTGGCGTACAGCGTCTCCTTCTCCTCGGGTGTCATTCTTTCGATGCGTTCTTCCAGGCTCGATTCCTTGCTGTCGATTAGCTTGCGCACTTCCGGGGGGAAAGCCCTTTCGATATAGCGCTTGGTCTCGCGGCACCTGCTCTCGATGACGATGTGTTCAATAGGCATGCCGATGAGTTCCTCGATGCCCCCGAATATGCGGTCCATGGTCTCGGACTCGAAGAAGACCATGCGGTTCCTGGGAGAGGCGGCAAGCGAGATTACCCCGTTGTTCTCCCAGTTGAGACCGGTGCTGACCATAACGGGCACGCCGCACTTGGCGCATACTTCTACCATCTCGGAGCCCTTTCTCTACAGCCCCATTAAACGGCTCTATGTACTGATTCTCGGTATAGCGGGATCACCCTTTTATTTTACGTCTTAATCCTTCGTTCTCTGGTGCGCATCTCGCATCAAAGGATATAAGAGAGCCGCCCTCGAGGGAAAGGGCGGTTCTCGAAAAGGCGTTCTATATAGACGTGTTATTATTAGTGCGGTCAAGCTTCCTCGCATATCGCGCGAAAGGGAGTTATCCATACCATGGCTGGCAGGATCACAGAGGGGAAGGAGGGAAACCCGGGGTTGGACGTTCCAGCTTGCCCGATGGGTGATAGAATATTGATATCAGTAGGTATATGTCGGAAATCTAGGGTGAATCTGCGCTCTTACAATGCTGGGAGATCGATATGATACGTTTCAAAGAGTTTCGAACGCTTACGCCGTACGACCCGTTCATGTCCGGAGATAACCTGTCTTTTTTTGTGGGAGGCTATTTTCCCAAAGCAGATCTTATGAGGATCTTGCGAGGGGGGATGTCCATACCTTCTGACGAAATCATGGCCAGTGAGTTCCCATCGGTAAAGCAGAGAAAAGGCATGGTTCCGTTCTTGACGCTGTACAGCAGGTGCAACAATGTCCGCGAGCATATCTTCGATGTCACCGTGCGTCCTTACCTGGAGATCAACTTCTTTTTTCCGGTCACCTACACCCACATGGGTGAGGCGCGTCTATGCTCTTTCATGCCGCTGCTCTACCTCGATCGCCTTTTCCACACAATTGGCGGATGTCTACTGGGCTTGCGCAAACAATTCCACCCCAACCTGAGATTCACTGAGACCGACACCTTGTGCTCTTTCAATATCCCAAATATCCTCAGTGCGAGTTTTCCAGATGATTCGATGGAAGAGGCCGAGGAAGTCGATCCCTTCTTCGCGCAGATAATCACCAAGCCGACCCTGACCTATTCCTATTTTCATAAGACCGACTTCTACACGACGCGAGTGTTTGATTTCAAAAAAGTATGCAAAGCTTCGGCTGACATCGCATGGAACTACAAAGGCACTGTGATCAAGAGCGATGAGTATACCTTCTGCAACTTTGCCGAGTACAGCTTCACGGTTTCACAAGCCATGAGCTATAAAAAATACTTTCACCCCTAGAAGCGCATCATATGGTACCAGTAGCAGGTAGAATCCTATTTCCTGGCGCGCCAGACGCAGGGTTCTCGCCTGCCGCCCGGCGGGATGACTTCCAGCCAGTCAACTCCTGAGGCCCTCACGAAGGAGGTGCAGAAGGTACAGTAATAGGGGACGAACATGCGACCTCCCGACCAGTCATGAGGCTCCTGGGTGATTCCCATCCCCTCCGGCTTGCGCATCTCATAGAAGAAGTCGACGGAATACTGCAATGTCGACTCCAAGAGGGCTTGTACCCGGGGGCGCTTTACGGCTACGCGTATAAGCACGACCTGGAGCCACTCCACGATCTTTCTTAAGTCATTCCGGGGTTCATAGGTCCCGTGGCGGAGCAGTTTGCCGCCGCTGCCACAGGAGTTGAGGAGAACAGTGATGCCGTTCGCATCCTCCCTGACCTCGAACCTGGCCGGGGGGTATCCCGCTCCACCGCAGGTATCCGCGAGGAAGAAGTTATGTATGATGGACTTCAGCGCCTCCCGCCGCGGCAGCGCCTCGAGGATTGATATCATCTGCTCTTTTACGCATTTCTCGAAGACATAGCTCAGGGCCTCTCCCAATCCCTCCTCACCCGCCTCTCGAGCGACGAAATCGAGGTTGGCCACCAGCATGTTCACGTACAGGTTATGGAGGAAGAAAAACTCCCCTCCCATCTCCCTGCAGATGTGCAATGCCATCTTGCGATCGCCCTTGTTAAGGCGGTCCTTTATCCTGTCCGGGGTGGGCCTGATTATCTCCGTGAGCTGCTCATCGGAGAACCAGCGCTCACCATTGCCGCTTCCCTGCGGCCCCTTCTTTTTCTCCTGGCCGTAGCGGTCGTAATAGCTCTGCGGTACCGCCCACTTGTCCTTGTACACGTACCACCTGCACTCATCCATGGCTTCGGTGGGAGGATCGACCGGCCAGGTGGGAAACCCCAGGTACTGCATGGGCAGGAGCTCGTTGAGGAAAGGGCAGTGGACGCAGTAATAAGGCAGCCCCTCGCGGTTAAACGTCCAGGGATAGGCCTTGGAGGTAACGGCGAAATCATAAGGGGGTTCATATCTTCCCTTGCGCCACAGCCGCCCGCCGCTGCCGCAAGGGTCCATGATGAAGGTGAACTTCTCGTCGTCCTCCTCCAGCCGAAAAGCCCCGCCGTGCTCGCCCGCCCCACTGCAGCTGTGGGCCACCCATCCTATCCTGACCAGAAGGGCAGCCTCAAGCCCCCGGTCGATCTCCATGTTCAGAAGATCAAATATCTGCCGCTGGGCGCTCTGTTCGAAGATGAATGTGAACATGTCATAGAGCCTCTCCTCGCCAAGGTTTTCGCCCACCCAGGTGAAAAGGGCGGTACATGCATCGGCGAAGAAGTCGTGCAGAAGAATCCTCTCCTCTTTAAGGTCATCACATAAGGAGAGGGCTTTACGGTCTTCCCCTCTCTTTATAGCCTTGGCTATACGCTTGATGACCGGGGTGGACAATTCTTTTAATTCGTCCTCGCTGTACCAGGAGCCCGCCACGATCGACTTCCCCTTTCTCCTCCTTTCAGTGCCTTTTCTCCTTTTGGTGCCAGACACCGCAATGAGACACCGAAATGATAGTTTTTAAGCTTCTGCCAGCTCGATTTCCATCAGTCGATTGGACTTTCCCAACAGCTGGAGCATCTTGGTATCCCGCATGACCTTCTCCAGGCCGGTCTCCTTCATGTACCCGTAACCGCCATGTATCTGGATGGCGTCAATGGCTATCTCCAACGCGGCGTCGGTGCAGAAGATCTTGGCCAGGCCGCTGGCCCTGCCCGGCAAGGGCGATTCCGGCGTCTCTCCGGATAAGGCTCGGACATAGCCGGCGGTTCCCATGTTCAGCTTGGTCGCCATGTTGGCCAGGAAGCGCCGAATCTCGTGATGTTCGATGATCATCTTGCCGAACTGGTACCGCTCCTGCGCATACTGATAGGCCTTGATGTAAGCGCTGCGCGCCGTCCCCATAGCCACGGCGGCGATGAAACCGTTGAAGGCGGCAGAGGTCCTATCCATCATGGATGCTCCCTTATCTCCTTCTGCGATGATGTTCTCCCCCGCCAGCCAGCAGCCGTCGAAGGTCACGTCACAGAAGGGCAGGGTGTGCAGGCCCAGCAACTCCTCCGGTTCACCCACATAGACGCCCTCGGCCCGGGTATCCACTACCACGGCGGATACCGCCCCTTCTTTATCCTCCTCCAGGAAGAGGATTATGTAATCGGCCAGGGGAGCACATGCCACCGATGGGGCTATTCCGCTGAGCGAGAAGGCGCCCTTGCTCTTTCCCAGGCGAGGTTTGTCCTCTCTCTCCTCAAAGCCGGGGTAGGCGATGGTGGCCATCATCGGTTCCTTCTCGCCGTTGGAAGCGATGAGTCGTTGGATATCCTCCTGGGCCTCGCCTGCATTACTGAGCGGGACGCATGCCGCCAGGTGATAGGCGAAGAGGGTGGCCACTCCGGCGCAGCCGAAGGCCATCTCTTCCAATACCTGGGCTGCCGTGAGAATACTCTGGCCCACACCCCCGTATTCCTCGGGGATGAGCATGGAGGGGAGCTCCAGCTCCGAGCTCTTTACCCAGACAGCCTTGATCCGTTCCGGATCGTAATGGGAATCCAGCTCCAGGGCCACCGGCTCGATCTCGTTGCGGCAGAAATCCCGGCAGACCTTATGTATGATCCCGCCGACGCCTTTACCCATACCCACATCAGAACTCATAACCGACCTCCCTCTCGAAGACGTCCAGCCGGTTTAACTGGTTAGTACCCTCGAAGATCTGGGTCACCTTGGCGTCGCGGAAGCACTTCTCGATACCGTACTGCCTTTTCATTCCCTCCAGTCCCACGACGTCACAGCAGGAGGAAGTAGCGCGCATGGCCAGGTCCGCTCCCGCGGCTTTGAGGGCCGAGCCGTGGCGTATGCAGTTCTCGATGATCTCCTCGGTTACCAGCTTTTTCTTCAGCCCGCCGACCATGGAGGAGACCAGGCCCATGCCCGCCAGTTCCTCCAGTTTGTCCGACATCAGGACGCTCTTGGGGGTGATCCTCAAGGCCATGTCGGCCACCGGGTTTCTCATCAATTTCATGGCATGGTAGAAATCGATGGCCAGGGCGAAATCGACCCAGGCGTGCCTGAGGTTGAGGATGTCCATCATCAGGTCGGCCAGGGCGAACTGCACCCATCCCTCGTCGATCAACCGGTGCCCTCTCACCTTTCTCTCAGAGGCGTATTTGACAGTCCTCTCCACCGCACCCCGAGCCAGGCCGATGGTGGCCGTGCCCACTCCGCCCCGGGTCACCGAGAGTATCTCCTGGGTATGCTGCATTCCCTCTCCCTCCAGAGACCACAGGTTCTCCGCGGGAACGAAGACATCATCGAAGAGCAGTTCCGCGGTGGGACAGGCCTTCTGGCCGCACTTCACCTCCACCTTTCCCACCGAGAAACCGGGGGAGGTGGCCGGCAGCATGAAGGTGGTATCCGTCTCCAGGGGGCGACTGCGGTCCAGGGGAGCGTTGACCACTACGAATTGGGCCAGGTTGCCGTTGGTGATGAAGCACTTGGTGCCGTTGAGGATGTAACCGCCCTCGACCTTCCTGGCCTCGATGGAAGGACGCATGGTCCTCATGGCCGCGGGGTGCTCGGCGTCGGTCCCCCCGCTGGGCTCGGTGATGGCCCAGGCGAAGAAGACCGGCCTGCCTTCCTTCTCCTCGGAGACCATATGTTTGATAAACCTCAGTACCACGGCGGGCTCGTACTCCACGGTGGCGCAGCTGAAACCGAACATGCTGAAGGCGATGACGGCGAGGAGGCCGAAACAGGCCGCGCACCCCTCCTCGGTGAAGACGAACATGTCCAGGGCGCTCCAACCCCTTCCCCCCAGCTTCTCGGGGATAAAGGAGGTGGGGAGGTGTTCCTCCATGGCCTTGTGAAAGAAGTCCCAGTCCAGGTAATTGGGGTCCTCGGAGCATTTCCTGTCCACCTCGAGGGCCCGGGGAGCTATCTCCTCGCGGGCGAACCTGCGGGAGAACCTCTGGGCCTCCTCGGCATGCTTGATATAAGAAGGGAACTTCTTCTTCATTATCCCCAGGACGGGAGCGTATTCGATGAGGTCCTGCTCGGATCCCATGTAGGAGTACGGGGTGGCTTTCTCTATCATGTGCCCTTCCTCCTTACCCGATCCAGGTGACCCTGGCCGGCTCCCTCTTTACAACCCGGTCGCAGACTCCCTTGGGATAGCCCAGGGCTATGGCGGTGAAGAACTCGAAGGGAGGCTCGATGCCCAGCTTCTCCTTGACGAATCTGGGGTATAGCTTCAGCGGCACGTTCATCAACCCTATAAGGCAGGTGGCTAATCCCAGAGAGTGGGCGGCCAGCACCATGTTCTCCGCGCACAGGGCGGTGTCCAAGTCCACCTGGCCGATGCCTCTCTTGTCCTTGAGGATGAGAATCACCGTGGGGGCGCCCAGGAAAAGGCCGTGATCGGGATGTTCGTATACCGCCTTGGCCCCCATGGCTCCCCGCTGGTCGGCGTTGTTGACCATACGGTAGCTCAAAAGCGTAGTGAGGAACCTCTGACCCGGGGGGCGTCTCTTGAATTTCTCCAGGCTGGAAGGGAAGGCCAGGCCGACGATGGACCTCAATGCCTTCTCCGTCTTAGCGCACATCTCTTCGATGAGGTCCTGGTCCTGGATGACCACGAAGGCCCAAGGTTGGCAGTTGCCAGCGGAGGGGGCAAAGCGTCCTGCCTCGATGATCCTGGCTACCATCTC
>QZKE01000012.1 GCA_003598015.1 Actinomycetota bacterium
CTGGGTGAAAGATGTCCTTATGGGTCTGGCGGGCTATGCCAAGATAGCGTGTTGAGGTTTTGTCGGGATGGGGTGCCTACTTTTTCTGGACAGCAACGATGTCGCTTCCACGATTATAATAGTAGTTGCGTTTCGTGATATATTACTCGGGATGCATGGGCGGCATCACCGCGCGATCTCGCAAGTGGGTTGAAGGACGAGCCTGGAGGTACGAGATGCGATGGGCTAAGTTGTTTCCGGTAGTCATCCTGATCGCCGCGCTGCTCGTAGTGGCGGCTCCCCCGGCCGAAGCCCAGGTGGTCGCGCAGGTGCCGGTGATAGAGAGCATCCTGCCGCCCGTGGCCTGGAGGGGAACCCCCGTGGCCATTCAGGGCAGCGATTTCGGGCTCCTGCAGATACCCGGCGTTAGCAAGGTGACGTTCAACGGCGTCGACGCCGGCACGGCGGTGATCTGGAGCGACACCTATATAGTAGTCATCGTCCCGGACGAGGCGACTTCCGGACCGGTTGTCGTGAGCAACCTATTCGGCGACAGCGCTCCCTATGAGTTCACCGTCTACGATCAGCCCACCGCCATTCCCTGCTACTTCGCGGAGGGCACCACCCGCGCCGGCTTCGAGGAATGGCTCACGCTGTACAACCCCTACGACGTGGAACACACCGCTACGGTGACTTACCTGGTGGCCGATGGGGCCAACCGCATCCGCTACTACAACATCCCCGCCCATGCCCGGGTCAACGTGTACATAAACTCGGAGATCGGCTCCGACCGCGACGTCTCCATGGTGGTGACGGGCACGGAGAGGCTCTATGCCGAGAGGCCCATGTATTTCCGTTACAAGGAACGCTGGACGGGCGGCCATTGCAGCGAACCCGCCTTGAGTACCAGCAATACCTGGTTCTTCGCGGAGGGAACCACCCGCGCGGGCTTCGAGGAGTGGCTGTGCCTGGCCAACCCCGGAGTCGTGGACGCAAACGTGCAGGTGACTTTCATGTTCTCGGATGGAGACGCGGTGACCCTGCCCTACACAGTACCCGCTTTGAAGAGGTACACGGTGGACGTGAACGCCACCGTGGGACCCGACCAGGATGTGGCCATAAAGGTCGCTTCCGACCAGCCCATCGTGGCGGAGCGCCCCATGTACTTCTCCTATCGCGGCGTCTGGGATGACGGGCACATAACCATCGGGGCTCCCGCCGCCCTCAACACCTGGTACTTCGCCGAGGGCACCACCCGCGCGGGCTTCGAGGAGTGGCTGTGCCTGGCCAACCCCAACGGGGAGGAGGCCAGGGTGGAGGTGACCTATCACCTCGCTACGGGCGCCGAGGTCAAGCAGTATATAACCGTTCCGGCCGCGAAGAGACGTACGGTATTCGTCAACTCCATCATCGGCCCGGAACAGGACGTCGCCATCAAGGTCGACTCCAGCCATCCCGTAGTCGCGGAACGCCCCATGTACTTCGACTACCGCTCCAAGTGGAACGGGGGCACTCTCTGCATCGGGGCGGCAGCTCCCGCCACCGCCTGGTTCTTCGCCGAGGGCACCACCCGCTCCGGCTTCGAGGAATGGCTGTGCCTGCTCAACCCTGGTGACGCGCAGACGGGAGTGAGCGTTGAATACGTGTTCCAGGACGCTACCACCCAGACCCAGGACCTCTTGCTGGCGCCCGGCCAGCGCTTCTCCATCTTCGTGAACGAGGTGGTGGGACCCGGCAGGGACGTGGCTGTCTGGGTGGAGTCAGACCAGGGAATCGTGACGGAACGCTCGCTGTACTTCTCGTATCACGAGGCTTGGGACGGGGGGCACAGCGCCCTGGGTGTAGCGCCCTGATGGGGTCAGGCCCGGCTCGAGGCCTGAGCCAAATGGTTGTATCCATGCCCGGTTAATGCCGCATCGGAGAGGGTTTATAGAATATCGTGTCGATTGTCCCGCTCAGGCCTCGTGCCGGGCCTGACCCCCGGCCTCAGTGATATAATCGCATGGTGTGAGCGCGGCGACCGGCGGGCGCTCGCGGTTTTTTACGGCAGGTGAGTGATGGTGGATGAGGCTTGTATAAAGCGCGCCGCGCAGTTGATACTGGAGTCCATCCAGGTCGTGGTGCTGACGGGAGCGGGCATATCCGTGGAGTCCGGGATACCCGATTTCCGCTCTCCGGGCGGCCTGTGGACCAAATATGATCCCCTCCTCTACGGCACGTACGAGTCCTTCGTGAACCATCCGGAGCGTTTCTGGGAGATGGCCAAGGAGCTCAACCCCACGCTCGAGAATGCCGAGCCGAACCCGGCGCATTACGCCCTGGCCGAACTCGAGCGCCTGGGTAAATGCCGGGCGGTCATCACCCAGAATATCGATCACCTCCACCAGAGGGCCGGTTCCAGCGATGTCCTCGAGCTCCACGGCACTCACCGTACGGGCCATTGCATGAGTTGCAGCCGCGCCTTCACGCTGGAGGAGATGAAGGAGCTCAGCAAGCACGGCGAGTGCGTGGCCTGCTGTCCTGAAGACGAGGCGACCATAAAGCCGGATGTAGTCTTCTTCGGGGAACCCCTGAATTCGAAGGTTCTCTCTCGCGCCGCCGAATTGGCTTCCACCTCCGACCTCATGCTGGTCGTGGGCTGCAGCCTGGAGGTATACCCGGCAGCCGCCCTGCCCGACTATACAAAGCGCAGGAAAGGGCGTCTGGTATTCGTCAACACCATAGCTACCTATCACGACGACTCGGCGGACCTGGTCTGCCTGGGCAAGGCGGGGGAAGTGCTCCCGGCCATCGTGGAGTCCTACAAAAAAATGGCCGGATTGAGCTGATTTCCAGGTGATGGACGGCATCGGGCGGCAATCCCCGACGGCTGGCAATACGAAAAGGGGTTTTCAAGTGGTGCTTGCGTCTGATTTCATTAAGGGAAGAGAAAACGGGTATAACATACGATGGCCGGTGATTCCGCTCCGGGAAACCGCGCAGACGCGGCGTGAATCGGACTGGATGCTTTAAGGAGGATGAAGGCGTGCCAGAAGAAAAATTCCCATGGGATTCCCTGTTCAGGGGAGGGGGTGGAGGCGGAGGCGAACTGCCTTCCATATTCCGCCGTAAAGAGGGCAAGGGTACGGGAGAGAGCTTCAAGGAGCGATGGGGTAAAATCAAGCCCCGCACCAAGTGGATCGTCGGCGTCATCATCGTCGCCCTCGTTATCATCCTGCTCAGCGCTTCCTGGCTCTCGACCTTCTATACCGACTTCCTCTGGTACGAAGAGGTCGGCTACACCTCGGTCTTCTGGAAGAGGATCGTCACCCAGATCTGGCTCTTCTTCGCCTTCGGGCTCCTCTTCTTCGTCATCCTCTACGCGAATATCTGGCTGGCACGCCGTTTCACCCCCCGTTACGAGAAACCGCAGGGAGATGTCTCGCCCATCGAGGAATCACTCTCGCGTTTCCGCGAAGGGGCGGGAAAATGGCTGGGCCGCGGCCTGCTCATACTCTCGGGCGTCATCGCCTTCTTCGTGGGCTGGGCCTCCGCAGGACAGTGGGAGAACGTCCTCAAGTTCTTCAATCACACGGCGTTCGGCAAGGTCGATCCCATCTTCGGAAAGGATATAGGATACTACGTATTCGAGTACCCGTTTCTGAATTATTTCGCGGGATGGTTATTCACCTCCCTCATCTTTATCCTCATCATCACGGCCCTGGTGCACTTCCTCTATGGCGCCATCAACTTCAGTGCCGGCAAGGGCCAGCGTTTCGCGACCCACGTCAAGGTGCACCTCTCCGTGCTGGCGGGGATCATCCTGCTCGTGCAGGCCTGGCGTTTCCGCCTGGACATGCTGGGGCTGCTGTACTCATCGCGCGGGACGGTCATAGGGGCAAGCTACACGGACGTGCATGCCCAGATACCGGCCTACTGGATCCTCATCGCCGCGTGCTTCATCTGCGCCGGGCTTTTCATACTAAACATACGCTACAAGGGCTGGAAGCTCCCCCTGGCGGGGGTGGTAGGTATCGTGGTGGTAGCCCTGCTGGCCGGGGCGCTTTACCCCTTCATCATCCAGAACTACGTGGTCAAGCCCAAGGAGCTTTCACGCGAACGGGAGTATATAGGGTACAATATCGAATCCACCCAGGATGCCTTCCGCATCCAGGACGAGGGCGAGGATGCCGTCGTGGACGTGCGGCAGTTCCCCGCCAACCTCGACCTGACCTACGATGATATAGTGGCCAACGGACCCACCATCGATAACGTGCGCCTATGGGACCCCCGCCAGATGGTGCAGGTCTTCGTGCAGCGCCAGGAGCTGCGCCAGCTGTACGATTTCAGCGACGTGGACGTTGACCGCTACACGGTCTTCGACGGCACCTACACCCAGATGATGGTCTCCGGCCGCGAACTGGCCATCGACCAGTTGCGCGAGGACGCCAAGACCTGGCAGAATACCCATCTTTCCTTCACGCACGGATACGGCATGGTCATGGCTCCCTCCAACGAGCTGACCACCCAGGGCGACCCCGTCCTGCTCATCAGCGATATCCCTCCCGTTTCCGAAACGGGCCTGGGCGTGGAGATCGAACGCCCAGAGCTATACTACGGGGAGATGACACAGGATTACGTGGTGGTACACACCGGGGCGGAGGAGATAGACTACCCGCTCGAGAGCACCAACAAGCTCGTGGAGCCATATTACGAGGGCAGTGGCGGCGTACCCGTCTCGAATTTCCTCAAGCGCCTCGCTTTCTCTATCCGCAACCGTGACATCACCTTCCTCTTCAGCGGCTACGTAACCGGCGAATCGCGCCTCATGTTCCGCCGCAATATCAACGACAGGGCCGTCGAGGTCGCCCCCTTCCTGGAACTGGACGGCGACCCCTACCTGATGATCACGGATGACGGGCACCAGAAGTGGATAATCGATGCCTATACGACCAGCGATCTTTACCCCTATTCCGAGTTCCTCGACTTCCATGGTGAGAGGGTCAACTACATCCGTAACTCGGTGAAGGTGGTCATCGATACGTATGACGGCACGCTCACCTATTACCTCGTGGATCCGGAGGATCCCATTGCGGCCACCTACGGCAAGATCTTCCCCGACCTCTTCACCCCGCTGGAGGAGATGCCCGAGGACATCAAGCGTCACCTGCGCTATCCCGAGGATTTATTCTCCCTGCAGATGGAGCAATACAAGACCTACCACATAAACGAGGTGGATTCCTTCTACCAGAAGGAAGACGTCTGGGAGGTATCCACGGAGACCTACGACGTCAACCAGAACCAGCCGGTCACCCCCTACTACATCATCCTCAAGCTGCCCGGCGAGGAGAAAGAGGAGATGGTGCTCATGCTCCCCTTCAACCCCCGCGGCAAGAACAACATGGTGGACTGGGTGGCGGCGCGTTGCGATTTTCCGGTGTACGGAAAGCTGATCAACTTCACTTTCCCCCCGGGGGTTCTGGTAAAGGGCACGCAGCAGTTCGAGTCCCTCGTGGACCAGCAGACCCAGATATCGGAGCAGATAACCCTTTGGAACCAGGCGGGATCCAGGGTTATCCGGGGCAACACACTGGTTATCCCCATAGAAGAGTCTCTGCTCTACGTCGAGCCGCTCTACCTGGAGGCCACCAACCCCGCCATCCCGCAGTTGAAAAGGGTGATAGTGGGTTTCGGCGACCGCATCGAGATGAGGGAGACCCTCGGCGAAGCGCTGCAGGCCATCTTCGGCGGTGAGCCCCAGCCGGTGCCCGAGCCGGAACCCGTGCCCGAGCCGGAACCCGCGCCGGAGCCGGTTACGGACATAGCCCAGTTGGCGCAGCAGGCCAGTCAACTCTACGCGGAGGGGCAGGCGGCCCTGCGCAACGGGGACCTGAAGACCTATGCGGAAAAGATGGAGCAGGTAGGACAGCTGATCGAGCAGATAGTATCCCTGACAGCGCAACCGACTCAATAGCAGGCCTTCGCTCGTTCCGGAGACAGAACAACCCGGGACGTTTCGGACGGCGGGGCGGCAAGAGGTGGATAAGGCATGGCGTTGCACAGGTGCCGGAAGTGCGGCCTTCCCCTGCGGTTGTCAAAGGGTTATGTCTGGCCGGGCAACGGCGTCATCCTCGCGCGGAACGATCCCACCATGCGTATGGTCATATTCGAGGCCGATTATTATGCCCATATCTGGTCCGAGCTCGAAGAGCGGCTGGGCGTGAACATCTCGAATACCATGATCCGGGGGCAACACGCCGCGAACCAGGATTACATGGAAAATCACATCATCTACGGATGGCGCAAGTTCGCGCTGCGGCACCTGTCCACGCGCGTGATGTTCAAGCGCATCGCCAGCGAGTTAACGCTCTTCGGCTTCGGCAGCCTGGAGCTCCTCGCATACCGGCGGGGAAAGCTGCTCGTGATGAAGGCCAGGCACCCCTTCGATATCATCTCCCTGGCCTGGGGGACCAAGGGCGTGGTCGAATTCGCGGAGGACATGGACTCGGAGCTGGCCTGGAGAAACGAGGGGGAAGTTACCATCCTATCCATACAGTTCCAGCCCAGGGAACAGGGGGCGGAGACATTGGACCTGGAGGAGATGCGCTACGTGAGGGAAGCGAAGAGGGACCTCTCGCTGGCAGGCAGGCTGTCGCCCCCGCAGGGCGATAGGGGTGAACCCTGCCCTTCCTGCGGGCTCCCGGCGGCCTTGACCGAGCTGGAGTGGAGAGAGGACGAGGGAACCATCCGCCGGCGCGACAGCGGAAAAAGGTATATCTTCACCTCCGGACATATCTTCCTCGCCATTATCCGGGACCTCGAGAGAAAGACCGGCCGGGATATCGAGTCCATGGTCATGGAGATAACCAGGGATTACCACCTGCGGGGACTCCAGGGTATCCCTATCCGCAGCAGGAACGGCGCATACCGCGCGGCGGCGAGATACCTCCTGGCCGGCGGTTTCGGGGAGGTGAAGAGCTATAGTTGCGGTGAGGGTTACCTGGAAATGACCATAGCGAACCCCTTCTACATACCCCGCCTCGTAGGCCGCATCGCCGGGCTCTTCGAATACGTGGAGAAGCAGGAGGCGGACGTAAGGTACCACTCACCCGAGCCCCAGGTACTCGAACTGGAGATACGGGCCACCTAGCGGCCGCGGCGCGCCATAGGCCGGCCCCCTATTCCATCTCCTCGACGGGGGTGAAACCCTTCAAGTCGGCGCGTACGATGAGACGAAGCGTCGCGTCGCCCTCGGGCGCGCAGGTGGTGAGGGTGAGGATGGGCTCCTCCGTCTGGAGGGTGACGTTCTCGCTGGGGTCTATATAGCGGATTTCGCATACCTGGTACTCGTATAACCCCCGTGGATTCTCTATAAATACAATGTCTCCCGTCTTGACTTCGTCCAGGCGGTTGAAGGGCTTCGTCTTGGTGGTACGATGACCGGAGATGACGCAGTTGCCCGGCCAGCCTGGAAACCCGGTGTGGGTCAGGTGGACGGGACCCTGGGCGAGGATCACGTTCAGCTCCTCCTCGTGGTCGCTTCCCTCCCGTACCTCCTCGTCGATGTCCACGACGGGTATGCGGATATAGGCGGGGGTCTCGAAGGAGAGGGGAGCGCCCAGCAGTTCGTCGTGGGTGAGGACGTCGAACTCCTCCGTTTCCGCCGGTTCCTCGTTCGCCTCCGCGGAATCGCGGCGCATGCGATCGTAAAGGTAAGGGCCGAGGAGGGCCAGGGCCATGAGGACCGCGACGCTCAATACTATGGCTATGACAGCGCCTTTTCTGCCCTTCAAATGCCACCATCCTCAGTCATGTCTTATCGCCTCTTCTGTTAAAAATTGTATACGTTTGTTGTTTGTGTTGACAACGTTCTCCCGTGAAGGGAAAGGCCCCAGGAATACTCCATGACATACACCTTTCCTTTACATTTAGCATGCTTGCTGATAAATATATAGATAGGACGTTGAAAACCGGCGCGGGGTGGAGCAGTCAGGTAGCTCGTCGGGCTCATAACCCGAAGGTCGGGAGTTCGAATCTCCCCCCCGCTACCAGCAGAGCAAAGCCAGGCTGAATAGCCTGGCTTTTTACTGCCGCGGTGCCCGCAAAGGCTCCAGGCATAGGGGTCGGCCCCGGACTTATGCCCGGGAGCACCGCCTCATCGTCCTTCACCTGCACTTCTCGGAGAAGGGCCGGTGAGGGTAATATGGGTTGGGGGGGATGGTATGAGGACCCTTAACGATGAGGACACCATGGGAGCCGAGCGGCGCATCCAGGCCGCCACGAAGCTGCAGGCGCCGGATCGCGTCCCGGTTTCCCCGCTCATCTACTATTTCGCCGCCACCTACGCGGGTATCACCAACTACGAGCTCTACGACCCGGTTAAATATAACCGGGCCATCGACAAGTGCTTCTACGACCTGGGTCCCTGGGACGCCTATTACTTCATGCACGTGTACTATCCCGAGCTGGCGTCCTTGCTCATACCCATGAAGGTCAAAGAACCGGGTTTCGACCTGCCTCCCGAGAGCATCAGGCAATACCTGGAAGAGGAGATCATGCGGGAGGAGGACTACGCCTGGATAGTCCGGCAGGGCGAGAGGAATCCGCGGCTGGCCTACATGCGCATGTTCGCGCGCTTGATCCCCAGGATCTGGGACCATGTGGGGACGGGATGGAGTGGTGCCGCTTTCATGTTCCCGCGCATGGCACGCAACGCCGTTCTCTACGCGAGGGAGTTCAAGCAATGGCGCGAGAGGGGCGTGACCCTCATGTACTCCGTCGGGGTGGAGGCCCCCTTCGACACCTTCTCCCTGGCCAGGGGGATGATGAACTTCGTCAGGGACATCAGAGACCGCCCCGGCGAAGTCGCGGAAGCGGCCGAGGCGCTCACCGCCGCCTACGCCTTCAGGATCAGGATGCTCTGCCGCTTCCTGGGGGTAAAGAGGGCTATCATCGACGTGCACCGCTCGTCCAACGATTTCATCTCCCCCCGCACCTTCACGGAGCTGTCCTTTCCCTCCCTCAAGCTGCTGGTAGAGAGGCTGGCAGCGCAGGGGATAACCTCCATCCTCCACTGCGACGGCAACTGGGACCTGAACCTGGAGGTGTTGCGGCAGCTGCCGGCGGGTATGGCGGTGGCGCAGTTCGACGGCAGGACGGACATCTTCCGGGCGAAGGAGTTGATCGGCGACCGCATGTGCATATATGGAGATGTCCCGGCCAGCATGCTGGCCCTGGCCTCGCAGAGCGAGGTGGACGAGTATTGCCACCGCCTCATCGAAGAGGTGGGCAGGGGCGGAGGCTTCATCCTCGGCTCGGGTTGCGAGGTGGCACCCAATGCCAGGCCGGAGAACGTGCGAGCCATGCTGCGCTCCGTGTTCAAGTACGGGTACTACGGGCGGTGAAAATATAGGACCTCCCATCGCATATCGCGATGCAATAAATAATATTTCGCTGCGTGTTGAATGCAACGGCTGGAGTTGGCTTGCTGCAGCTCAGCAAAGGGATTCATGCGGGAGACATTGCATGATTAATGCCGGTGTCAACAAGGGTTGCCCGCAGCTCTTTCCATGCCGTGAATGCAAGCTACGTGTTTCTTCCGGAAATAGTGACTTCCGGGATTATGTCATCGAACTCGATCTACGATTGCCGGAAGAAGCGTTGGATGCCGAGTATCTAACCCCGGAGAAGAAGAACATCCGATCGCTCAGGATTTGAGGTGTAAGAGAAGCGGGTACAATTACAGGGAAGACATCATTTTTTGCTGGAGACCCGATGAGATAGAATAGACGGGATGTCTCGAAAGCATTGATAAAGGGTAGCGACATGGACGCTCTGATAACCCGGGGGGAACCTACCGCCAGGGGCAGCAGGCTGAAGGATCGTCTTCTCTCCAGCCCGTACGAGATCGATATCGAGAGGGCGCGTTCCTATACCGGGATTTGGAGGGAAATGGAGGATGCCCCTCCATGTATGCGCACGGCGCGCGCCCTGGAGGAGACCCTGCGCACCATGACCATCAGGATCGAAGACGACGAATTGCTGGTGGGGGTGAAGACGGCGAAGAGGCTGGCCGGGGTCATCCCGGTGGAGCGCGGGGAGTTCAATACGGTTATCGCGCACGAGCTGGACCGCCTGACGTCCCGCAAGCGCCACCGCTTCCATATCACGGAGGATGAACGCCGCGAGCTCGTGGAGGTCATCCTGCCCTACTGGAAGGGAAGGACGGCGCGGGAGCGCAAGATCCGTATCTGGAAGGACGAGGGCATCTACGAGGCGCAGGCCTTGAGCCCCGCGGCGCTGCGCCGCATCGTCAAGGGGATGGGGTGGAAGAACCTGGCAAAGCTCGGCAAGCTGACCATGGGCGGCAGCCTGAAGAGCGCCTCCAAGCTGCGCAGTATGGGCAGGGAGCTGTCCGGACTCAGGCCCAACCTCGCCCTCACCGTCTTCGATGTCCAGGGCCACCTGGTGCCCGGCCACAGGCGGGTGATGGAACTCGGCTTCGAGGGCATCGCGGAGGAAGCGCGGAAGAAGCTGCAGCAACTCGACCCGGACGATGCGGCGAGCGAGCACTCCAGGGATTTCCTGGAGGCGGTGCAGGTGGTGGCGGAAGCGGTATGTGAGTACTCGCTGCGCTATGCCCGCCTGGCGGATGCACTGGCGCGCGAGGCGGAGGGGGAGCAGCGCGCGGAACTGCTGGAGATCGCGGAGAGATGCCGCAGGGTTCCCGCACGGCCCCCACGCGACTTCATGGAGGCGCTGCAATGCATATGGATGACCCAGGTGGCCATGTGCATCAGCTACGGCATGGCGGAGATACTCTCGCTGGGAAGGGTGGACCAGTACCTCTATCCCTATTACCGGGCCGACCTGGAGGCGGGCCGCATCACGCGCGCCAGGGCCCTGGAAGCCGTGGAGGACTTCTACGTCAAGCTGGCCACCTTCCTCATCATGCTGGTCGAGATAGGAAAGGACACCGCCAGCGAGATGGGCGTCGGCTCCAACACCATCACCATAGGCGGCCTGGACCGGGAGGGAAACGACGCCACTAACGAGATGTCCCATCTCTTCCTGGAGGCCCACGAGAACCTGAGGGCGCTGGCCAACAACCTGTGCATCAGGATATCCTCCAGGACGCCGCGCGACTTCCTCCTCAAGGCATGCGAGTCATACCGCTACACCTCCGGCCAGGCCTTCTTCAATGACGAGCTCATCGTGGACGAGCTGGCCGCGGACGGTTTCGCCCTGGAGGACGCCAGGGACTACTCCATCGTGGGGTGCGTGGAGCCGACCTCCACGGGCAACGCTTTCGCCTGCACGGCGGGCAACGATATCTCCCTGGTAGGGGTGCTGGAGATGGCCCTCAATGAGGGGAGGGCGGTGATCACCGGCACGCGCGTGGGAGCGCCCACGCCCGATCCCGCGGGATTCCGGGACTTCGACGAGGTGAAGAAGGCCTTCGAGGAGCAGCTGGCCACGGGCGTGGATAAGCTGGTGCACGCCGTGGAAGCGAAGGACCGCGCTCATGCCGAATCTTTCCCCAGCCCGCTGGTCTCGGCGACCCTGGAGGGCTGCCTGGAGAACGCCGCGGACATGACCCGGGGCGGGGCGAAGTATAATTACGGCTCCATCACCGGCCGTGGGCTGGGCACGGTTGCCAACTCCCTTGCCGCCCTGCGCTGGGCGGTCTTCGAGAGGAAAATGTTGTCCATGGGGGAGATGGTCGGCCACCTGCGCGACAATTTCAAGGATGCCGAGCCCCTGCGCCGGGAGCTGCTCAGCAAGGCTCCGAAATACGGGACCGACGACCCGGAGGTGGATGAGCTGGCTCAATGGGTCACGGAGGTGTTCTGCCGCGAGGTCCGCGAACACCCGTGCGGCAGGGGAGGGTTCTACCGGCCGGGCATCTTCTCCTACGGCGTACACGTGGCCGACGGCATGTCCCTGGGGGCTACCCCCGACGGCAGGAAGGCGGGGGAACCCGTGTCCAACGGCATATCGCCGGTGAATGCCACCGAGACGGGAGGACCTACCGCGGTGCTGCAGTCCGCGGCCTGTGCCGGAAACGCCCTGCTCTCCGACGGCACCGCCCTGAACATCAAGCTGTCGCCCTCGCTCCTGGACACGGGCGAGAAAGCGGAGAAGCTCGCCTCCATGATCGCTGCCTACTTCGCCATGGGCGGCAGGCACGTGCAGTTCAACGTGGTCGATACGGAAACCCTGCGCGACGCCCAGGCGCATCCCGAGAACTATCCCGACCTGGTGGTGCGCGTCTCCGGATACTGCGCCTATTTCACCGATCTCGGTCGCTCCATCCAGGACGACATCATCGCCCGCACCGAGTTCACCACGCTCTGACCCCATCAGCCTGCCCCCGCTTCAGTGGGGTGATACTTCGCTCGATAAATAACCTATGGACGAGCGAGGAGTGGGAAGCGGGTTGCATCCACCACGTATCATATCCCTGCATACGTCGAGCGAGACGGACCGGAGCACGGTTGGCTCCAAGGCGGCGGGGCTTGCGGGCCTGGTGCGTGCAGGTCTGCCCGTCCCCGACGGATTCTGCATCACATCCTCTGCCTACCACGAGCACATGGAGTCAACCGGCTTGGCCGGTATGGTGCGAGGGGTATGCGAGAACATCGACGGAGCTCCTCCTGACGCGAGGAGAGACGGCCTGGCAGCTTTGAGAGAGAAGATCTGCGCGTCGGTAATGCAGGATCGGTTGAGGGAAGAGATAGAACGCCGGTTCGCCGCCCTGGAGACCCGGGCGGTTGCCGTACGGTCCTCGGCTACGGCCGAAGACCTCCCCGGTAGCTCCTTCGCCGGGCAGTACGATACCTGGCTCGACGTGACATCGCTTGCACGATGTCTGGATGCCGTGAAGGGATGTTGGGCTTCCCTGTGGACGGAGCGGGCCTTCGGCTATCGCGAGGCGAACGGCTTCGACCATCTTACGGTAGATATGGCGGTCATCGTGCAGGAACTCGTGGAGGCGGAGACCGCCGGAGTGCTGTTCACCGCCGATCCCCTGACCGCCAGGGCCGACCGCATCACCGTGGAGGCGGTGCGCGGGCTGGGGGAGGCGCTCGTCTCCGGCCGCGCCGTTCCCGACCGCTTCGTCCTCTCCAAGCGGGGGCTCGAGATCGTCAAGACCTCGTCAGGTGGAGCGCAGGATGCGGAACCATGCCTGGCGGCGGGGGAAGTCCAGGCGCTCGGGCTCTACGCCATGCGGGCGGAGGCGGTTTTCCGCCGGCCGCTCGATATGGAGTGGGCGCTAAAAGATGGAAGGATATACTTGCTGCAGGCCAGGCCGATCACGGCCCTCGGCGTTGAGGGTTCCTGGGAGGACCGCCAGGTCTGGAGCAACCTGAATACGGGGGAGGTCCTGCCGGACGTGGCCACTCCCGCCACCTGGAGCATGGCCGAGATTCTGGTCAACAAGATCTTCGCTTCCATTTTCGGCCGGGCGGGCATGGACTTCGGCCCCCATCCCATCATCGGCCGCGTGGCGGGGAGGGCATACTTCAACCTCAATACCATGGCCGGAGCCGTGCGCAGTTTTCCCGGCCTGCGCAGGATGGATGTCGATAAAGTGTTGGGCGGGACACAGGGCGGGATAGAGGACAGTGCGGGTGAACTCAAGGATGTGATAATACCCGAAGAGGACATACCGGACCTGGAATTCAGCCCGTGGAAAGTCCTGGTGAGGATACCTTCCTTTCTGGCCTGGTTCTACTCCATCTCGCTGGAAAGGGGGCAGGAATACCTGGACGGCCTCAAGACCAGGGTTGCCGGGATGAGGGAAGCACGCCTTTCCGCCCTCGATGACGAGGAGCTCGTCTCGTATCTTGATGGCATGCGGGAAATCCTCACCGATTCCGATGCCATCATCGGGATTGCGGCCAGGGGGATGTACAATTTCATGGCCCTGGACAGGATCTGCCGCAGTTGGCTCAAGGATTACAGGGGCATCTCCGCCAACCGGCTCTGTTGCGGCCTGGAGGGCATGGACAGCGCCGAGGCGGGCTTCGAACTCTGGCGGCTGGCCCTGGCGATCCACATGGCTCCCGAAATAGCATCGGACGTACTGCGGGGTGAGACGTTCGCGGATTTGCGGCGGAAGATCCCCGCAATGGAGGGAGGAAGCGCGCTCCTCACCGGGTGGGACAGGTTCATGCTGGAACATGGCCATCATACGCGGGGAGAACTGGAGCTGTCCAATCCCAGGTGGTCTGAAGACCCCGATCGGGTCCTGGACATCGTGCGCGTCTACCTGGGCAGTATGGAGAGGATCGATCCGCTGGCGAAGCTCAGGGAGAACGAAGCCGTACGCCATGAGCTCACCCTGCGCTGCAACAGGCTTCTGCGCAACCCGCTCAAGCGCCGCCTCTTCAACTACTACCTCGCCCAGGCGCAGCATGGCCTGGTGATGCGGGAGAATATAAAGAGCGAGGCGGTGAGGGCCGTGGCGGCTATCCGCGGCGTGCTGCTGGAGGCCGGGGACAGGCTGGCTGCGCGGGGCGTCCTCGCCCACAAGGAGGACATCTTCTTTCTCGACCTGGACGAGGTCGAGGCGGTGCTGCTGGATGGAGGATCTCCCGCGCTGAAGGAGGAAGTTGAATCCCGCCGTGTGGAGTACGAGAAGAACAAGGCAATCACTCCGCCCAGCCTCGTTTACGGCAGGTTCGATCCCGACGACTTCATCGCGGACGAGGTCGACTTCGAGGCGGAGGTACTGACAGGCCTCGCCGTCTGTCCCGGCGTGGTCTGCGGTCCGGCGCGGGTGATGCTGCGCTCCGACAGCGGCCAGGTTCAGCCCGGCGAGATAATGGTCGCCCCCTTCACGGATCCGGGATGGACGCCGCACTTCCTGACCGCCGCGGGGATCGTCATGGATATGGGCGGCCTCTTGAGCCATGGCAGTATCGTTGCCCGCGAGTACGGCATCCCTACGGTGGTCAACGTGGGACCGGCGACGCGTATCATCAAGACGGGACAGATGGTACAGGTGGACGGCGGTCGCGGCGTGGTACGCATCCTGCGTTGAATACACGCTCAGGCATAGGTTCAGGGCCGACCCCTGTGCCTGAGGCCCGCCTTTGTTCTCAGGTGGCAACCTCGCTCGATGGGGTATATATCGATATCAGGTCGTGCAGGCTCCTGGACATGCCGTCCAGCTCGTGCATGAGCGCGGATATCTCCTGCACGGAGCCCGCCTGTTCCTCGATGGATGCAGCGACCTCCTGCATGTTGGCAGCCACGTCCTCAGAGAGCTGGGCTATGGTGCTCACAACGTGAGAGATCTTTGCGTTGCTCGGTCCCATGGCCCCGGCCGCATCGGTGATCGAGTCGATGAAGCGGCCTATCCTCACCGAGACATCGCTGATCTCCGCCAGCATCGCCTGGGCTTCCGCGGCGACGGACGTGCCGTCCTCCACGCGGCCGATGCTCTCCCGCATGGCCTGTGAGGCCTGATCCACATAGCGTCTTATCTCTACTATCAGGCCCTCTATCCTCGCCGCTGCCTGCGCCGATCCGTCCGCCAGCCTGCCCACTTCGCTTGCGACGATGGAGAAGCCCCGTCCATGTTCACCCGCCCTCGCCGCCTCTATGGCCGCGTTCAAAGCGAGCAGCCTGGTCTCGTCGGCAATGGAGGTGATGACCTCGACGATCATGCCTATTTCCTCCGACCTTTCGTCGAGACCCTCGATGAGGCGGGCGAGCATGCCGGTAGCGCTCTTGATCTCCGTCATTTTTTCCGCAACCCGCTCTACGGTAGCCGTACCCCTCTCCACTGTCTCTATGACCTGCTGCGAGAAGTCGAGGGACAGCCTTGCCGCTTCCTCAACCTGCTTTATGTTGTCGAGGATCTCGCCCGTGGCGCTCTCCACCCCCGAGACGCTGTGCAACTGGTCCTCCGTTTTTGCGGTGAGGTCTACCAGGGCTCTGGTGATCTCCTGCAGGGTTACGTTGCTGGTGTCGGTGATATGCAGGAGGGTTTCGCTCGATTCAGCAAGGTTCCCGGAGGTATGCCTCGTCTGCGCCAGGAAGGCGGCCAGTGCCGCGCTGAGCTCGTTCATGGTTTCGATGGCGCTGCGCAGGAGACCGGCCCCCTCCACCTCTTCCAGGGTCTGGTAGTTCTTCTCCTTGAGCTCGTGCGCGAATGCGTTTATGAACACCATGGGTTTTATATACGTCTTAGATGCGTAGGCCACCGCCGCGAAAGATGCCACCATCACCGTAATCGCTCCGGTCAGCCCGCCGACGAGGTAGGGGTTTACCCCCGTATTCGCCGCGAGCCAGGCGGTGAGGATAATGCCGCCAACACCCGGCGGCATGGCAAGCAGCAGGACCTTGCCGTAGAGGAGACAGGCTTCTTTTCTGAACCTCTTGCGTGTCTTGCTTCGTATGTCCAAGTAACGCCCCTCGAATTCTGAAGCACTTGCTTCCTATAGACTCGGCAAAGCCCCGTGCAACCTGAATGGCTTCCTTGTCGATCAAGCCGAAGCAATGGGGTCTACCATCAATACTTGGTGGTCATGTACCATTCCCAGGGCAGGCGCACGAGCAGGCGCTCCGCCATCCTCCGCTTCCAGGCGTAGGGAATGCGCCCGCTGGAGAGCATGAAGTCGACGCTGCGCTCCAGTGGCCTGGACAACGATGACGGCAGGGTGAAGATCTGGTTGTAGAGCCAGGCCAGGGGGGTGAAGAACTCGCTCACCAGCTCCATCTGGTTATCGCTGATGCCGCCCAGCTTGAGGGCGGAGCGGCGCGTGAAGAGAGTATCGGTATCGTCGGTAACGAAGAGGCCCTCCTCCCGGCAGGTGTGGTACAGCTCCGTCCCCGGGAAGGGATAGAAGACGGTGATCTGGGTGATGCCCGGCTCGGCGCGCCCGTTGAGCTTGATGGTATCCAGTACCATGGAGAAGTCCTCCTGGGGGAAACCCATCATGTTCAGGGATACGGTTCCGATACCGTATTTGCGGCAGAGGCGGAAGGCATCGAGGATGCGCTCGTCGCTCATCCTGCGCCCCAGGACATTGCCCCTCAGCCAGGGATTGCCGCTCTCGATGCCCATGCAGATGGTCTTGCACCCCGCCTCCTTGAGCCTGGCGATCTTCTCCTCGTCCAGGAGGTCGACGCGGGAATTGCAGATGAAGGGCAGGTCCACCCGGCGCGGATATTCGCGTACGAACTCCTCGAACCACTTGGGGCGCAGGGTGAGTATATCGTCGTCGAAGCGGACATGGTCTATCCCCTCGGCAGTGGCGGCCAGCTCCTCGATCTCACTGAGCACGTTGTCCACGCTGCGGAAGCGCACGTAATGCCCCCCGTTGGGGTAGACGCTCTTCTGGGCGTGATTCGAGCAGTACCGGCAGTGGTAAGGGCAGCCCCGTGAGGCCATCACGCTGATGCGCTCCAACTGGTCCGGTGCCATACGCTCCATATCGAAAATAGAGCGGTCCGGAAAGGGCAGCGCATCCAGGTCCTCCAGGAGGGGGCGCACGGGAACGGCGAAGTCCCTGCCGCGCCAGCGGCCCATGAGACTCGCGACCTCGTCCACTTGGCCGCGCCCCTCCAGGGATTCCACCAGTTCCACCAGGGCTGCCTCCCCCTCGCCCACGCAGACGAAGTCGATGCTCTCCTCCTCGAGGGTGCCCAGGGGATCCAGGGTGGGGTGGACGCCGCCCACCACCACCGGAAGGCCGGTCTCCTCCTTGGCCCAGCGCGCCATCTGCCTCACCTTGGAGAACATCAGGCTGGTGGAGGAGAAGGCGACCAGCCCGGCGTCCCGGGAGCAGAGCCATTCCAGGAATCCCTCGCGGCCGGCAGGGTCCACCAGGTGCAGGAAGGCGGTCTCGTGCCCGGCCTCAGCGAGCACGGCGGAGAGGTAGCCGCTGCCGAGATGCACCCTCCCCTGGGGCTCACCCTCGATGCAGCCGGAGTGGTAGTAATCGGGATATATCAGGGCAATACGCATGCCTCGCTCCGCTCCCTCCCTCGCTGTACGTACGGCTATTCTATGATAGTCGAAACGCTCCATGCAGTAAAAAGCCGTTTGTGGTTGAATAAAAAGGTATCGGGTCGGCCGCCGCGCAAAGCTGGTCGAGATCTTGAAGTCATGAATCTCGCGGGGCACCAGCGCTCGTACATACCGGCAAGGGAGGATGCATGGACCAGAAGGCCTTTATCGTTGAGACAGTGGATGGCGTGGCGCGCTGCAGTATGAACCGCCCCGAGGATATGAACGCTCTCAGCGTGGAGTTGGGGTATCCCATGGTCGAAGGGCTTGCGCAAGTGCTCGACGACGACAGCGCAAGGGTCATCATCCTGCGCGGAGAGGGCGGGCACTTCTGCTCCGGTGCGGACCTGACCCTGCTGGGAGAGAACCTGGACCCCGTCTTTCTCAACGAGAGCATGAAGGCGCTGGGAGAGGTCATTCTCAGGCTTTACGAGGGGCCCAAGCCGGTCATCACCGAGGTGGACGGCTTCGCGGTGGGAGGAGGGTTGGGGCTGGCCCTGGCCTCGGACATAACCTACGCGACGGAGCGAGCCCTCTTCTGCATGGGTTTCATCAGGATCGCCGCCACGCCGGATATGGGTTCGTCCTATTTCCTGGCCGAGAGGGTAGGCCTGGCCAGGGCCAAGGAGATGGCCTTCACCGGAGACCTCGTAGGCGCCGAGGAGGCTTTCCGCATCGGCCTGGTGAACAAGGTCGTGGACCACGAGGAGATCTCCCGGGAGGTCATGGAGCTGGCGGCCAGGATAGCCAGGCGGCCCCACGCCGCCCTTGCCTCCACCAAGCGCATGTTGAACCGTTCCCACCTGCTGGAGCTACAGACGGTATTGAGTCTGGAGTCCCACGTCCAGCCCATCTCGCTCCTCTCCGAGGAACACCGTGCGGCCATCAGGAAGATCTTCGCACGCTGGGAACAGGGCCTGGGCGCCCGCGACCCGGACTAAGCAACCCCATTCGACAGTATGCATCGCGAAAGCGATGACGGCGCACGAAGTGCGGCGGCACGGTGCCAGTCGCCTGTCCTGGCGAAGCCAGGCCAGGCCTGGCACGTGTACGTATGGATATGGGCGGAAGTGCGGCGGCCTGTCCTGGCGAAGCCAGGCCAGGCCTGGCACGTGTACGTATGGATATGGGCGGAAGTGCGGCGGCACGGTGCCAGTCGCCTGTCCTGGCGAAGCCAGGCCTGGCACGTGTACGTATGGATATGGGCGGAAGTGCGGCACGGTGCCAGTCGCCTGTCGTGGCACCGGTACGTATCGATCGGACCCGCATGCAAGCGGATAATCCGGACTTCCCAGACCCTATGATGCTACTATTGAGGCTGTAGGGTCGGGTCTGTTCCGTTCCGGCGTTTCGCCCGCATGGGCTTCATATAGGGCTTCGATGTCTCGGCAGGATACTGGCGCCCAATCATTTGCTTGCACTTCGCGGAGAAGAACCTGATCGTTTAAGGGGGGTTCCACAATGGATGCGAAGACCGCATGGCTCTACGCCAAGGGCTACTCTTTTCTGGCACGCAACATGCTGGCGGGCAAGGTGGTCAACAAGACCCTGGACGCGCTTGCCTGGCTCGACTACCGCCTGCTCATCTATCTATCCATGTGGCACCCCGACTATGAAAGCCGCATGAGGCTCCTGCGCAAGCGGGGAGTCCAGATAGGAGAGCATTCCGGGGTGGATCTGGGCGTATGGATCGAGATGACCACGCCGCGCTCGGTGATCATAGGGGACTACGTGGGGATAGGATACGGGTCCGCGATAATCGCCCATGATGCCAGCGTGAACATACTGGTCGATCTGCCCATGCGGGTGAAACCCACTCGCATCGGCGATCGATCCATCCTCGGCTACTTCACCATCGTCATGCCCGGGGTCCAGATCGGGGAGTATTGCGGAGTCGTGGCGGGTTCGGTGGTGACCAAAGACGTCCCGGATGGAACGGTGGTAGCCGGCAATCCCGCCAGGAAGCTCTTCAATTCGGAAGATATCATCCTGGCCTGGCAGGAGGACATGAAGGTTCATCCCGAACTGTATTACGATCATCCCAACCCCTTGCGCCCTCCCTCCTCCCCCTACGATCACCTCGTCAAATGGAGAGAGGAGGGGGTGAAGATCCAGGATTGGACCAGGATACGCACCGGTACCCCCTTCGATCATATCCTGGAGGCCAAACTGAGGCATGGGAAGATCCCGGGATGAAAAGGGTTGGGGGGCGAGAGGGGCCGGACTCTCCCTTGCAGCGTGGGGACAGCGGGGTTGCCGAGAAAGCGAATCTACCACTCCGGCGCAAAGCGTTCTTCCTGTGCGTGGATTATTTCGCCCTGTGCCTGTTCGATTTCAGCCGTTTTCTCTCGCGCTTTGCACCTCCCTCCTGGCTGTTTGCGCTCTTCTCCGGCATAGGGCGCGCCCTCTTCCATGTAAGGACGGGGATGCGCCGGGATCTGCTCGAGAAGATATCCGAAGCCATGCCGGAACTTGCTGCGCGAGAGGTCTCCCGTATCGGCCTCCAGGCCTGCGTTTCCGCCACCCTGCCCATGTTCGATCTTCTCGTCTTCGGGAGCCGTCGCCGTGAATACGCGGCGGGGCTGAGCGTCCAGGGGTGGGAGCACCTGGAGAAGGCGGAAGCGGCCGGGCGGGGCGTGATATTCCTTTTCGCCCATATCGGGGCGTATGGGACCTCGCCCGCGGTCCTGGCCCATCTGGGCAAGCCCTTTACTCCCGTGATGTTCCACCCCGAGGATACGCCGATCCCACGCAGTTCCGCCGCCATCGACCTATACGGCGAATCGCTGGGATGCGACCCCGAGGGACCCGTGTTCTGGGCTGGAGATGACACCGTCTCCCGGGTGCGGGAGCACCTCGGCAGGGGGAGGCGCGTGGGCATCGCCTTCGACGTGCCCGGCACCTGCATCGTCCCCCTCTTCGGGCGCCCCGCGGCCATGGCCGACGGGATAGCGCACTTCGCGTGCGATACCGGCGCCCCCGTGATCCCCTTCTCCCTTCTGCGGGGGAGGGGGGTGCTCGAGCGCCGCCTTACTTTCTATCCTCCTCTCGCCGGGCCCGGGTGCGGAGAACGCCGAGAGGACGTGAAGATGATAATGCGGGAGGTAGCCGCGGCCGCGGAGAGCCAGATAAGGTCGGCCCCGGGGCAGTGGATGAGCTGGTTCGGCCTCTGGCACTGGTGGAAGAAGGCCGAGGAACTGCGGGCGCCAGGCGAGGTATCCGCCTAGGATCGTGGATGGTTCCACGAAGGTTCTTGACGGCATGAGCGTATGGTGATAATTTGTGAGCGTTAACTCACAATATAGGAACATGAACTGCGATAAGGGACCGGAATGAGCATAGTCGACAAGGCGAAGGAGAAATACGAGCAGTACGAGCTGCAACATAGAAGGATAATCCAGGCTGCCATAAAAGTCTTCTCCGAGAGAAACTACGACGTGGGCACCATGGCCATGATCGCCGAGGAGGCGGGCATCTCCGAGGCCATGCTCTACAAGCATTTCGACGGCAAGAAGGAGCTTTTCGTCACCTGCTTCCAGGAGATCGTCGCCGAGTTGATGGCCCGCTACCGGGAATGCTACAAAGAGAATCCGGACGACCCGCTGCAGTACCTGGAGGACAGCGCGGCCGCATATCTTGACTACATCAAGTCTTCCGACGGCGGCTCCAAGTACTTTTCGCATCTTCTCAGCAGTACCTACGATCCCGAGCTCAAGAAGCCCCTGGTGGATTATTTCAAGGCCAGTGTGAGCACGGTGAAGGGCGCCCTGGATCGAGCCAAGGCGGCTGGAGACCTGGGCTCCGATGTCGACACCGAGCTCCTGGCCTGGGATTACGTCGGCCAGTATTACGGCCTCATCCTGGCCAGGGAGATGAATATGAGATCGATGCTGGACGAGGCGAGGGTGCGCGCTTTCGTGCGCGCGATGTTCCAGAGGTAAGCAGCCGGGTTCGCGGACCTGAAGGGGGAGACAAAGGATACGGGAACAACGATTTATTATGCTCAAACGTAAGTATACACTTACGAATCGTGATTTTATGCTTGCGGCCGGTCTTGAAAGGAGGAGAAAGAGATGATCGTCGATTGTCACGTGCATATCTGGATCCCGGGGATGGTGCCCCTGGCCTACGAGGAGGGCTGCATCCGCACCATGGTCCTGGCAGCGGGGAGAGCCCTGGGGCAGAAGTTCACCTTCGAGCAGGGCAAGGAGATGCTCTACCCCATGCTCCAGGACGAGAAGGGCGAGAAATACATTGCGCATATGGACGAGGCGGGCATCGACAAGGCGGTGCTCTTCGGTGTGGACTTCGGCGAGGAACTGGGGGAGCCCGAGATCCCCATCTTCGAGATGAACCGCATGTACGCGGACCTGTGCAAGGCCCATCCCGACCGTTTCGTGGCCCTGTGCGCCATCGACCCGCGCCGTAAGGGGGCCATGGACCACATCACCCGCTGCATCGAGGAGTGGGGTATGAAGGGCATCAAGCTCCATCCCTCCGCCGGCTTCAACCCCATGGATCCGGTGATGTATCCCGTGTACGAGAAGTGCGCGGAATGGGACCTGCCCCTGCTCTTCCATTCCGGCGCCCAGCCGGCCGCGCCGGTGGTGCTGGAGACGGCCCGCCCGGTGTGGATCGCGGAGGCGGCCAGCAAGTTCCCCGGCACCAAGTTCATCGCCGCCCACTTCGGCATGGACTGGTGGCCCGAGGCCATCATGTTCGGCCGCCTGCTGCCCAACCTCTACTTCGACTGCTCCTACTGGCAGCTCCTCTTCGGCCTGCACGCGGAGGAGTACTACTCGCTGCTGCGCCGCTTCATCGACGACTGCGGCCCGGAGAAAGTGCTGTGGGGTACCGATACCCCCCTCCCCAACGTGCTCGTACCGCCCAAGGAGTGGCTGGACATCCATCTGAACCCCAGGACGGAGATCGCCTTCACCGCCGAGGAGATAAAGACCATCACCGAGACCAACTCCGAGCAGCTCTTCAAGCTCTAGAAACGAGAAAGCGAGGTGCGAACATGGTCAACGAAGCCATCGTGGGGATGGAGTTCCCGCCCTTCGAGTTGCCTATCGAGAAAGGCAAGATCAAGGAGTTTGCGAGATCCCTGGGGGACAAGAACCCGCTCTACAGCGACGAGGAACTGGCGAAGAGCATGGGGTTCAGGTCCATTCCCGCCCCACTCACCTTCACCGCGACCTTCCTGCACCACGTGCCCGACGAGAATTTCCTCCTCAACATGATGCAGGAGATGGGCATCTCCGTAGCCACCAGCGTACACGGAGAATCCGAGTTCGAGTACCTCGCGCCCGTATGCGCGGGTGACGTGCTGACCGTCGCCGTCAGGGTGCTAGACTACTACCAGAAGGAGGGCAAGCGCGGGGGGAAGATGAACTTCATTACCGTCGAATCCTCCTATACCAACCAGGATGGAGAGCTGGTGCAGAAGGACCGCATGCTCTTCATCGAGCGCGAGTCGGCGGTTTGAGGGGGGTGCGAACATGCCGGAAAACAAGCTCTACTTCGAGGATATCTCCGAGGGCGACGAGTCGCCCGAGCTCTCCCTGGAGGTCACCCGCACCCATATCGTGAAGTACGCCGGGGCGGGCGGCGACTTCAACCCCATCCACACCGACGAGGCCTTCGCCACCTCCATCGGCCTGCCCTCCGTATTCGCCATGGGCCTGATGCAGGGCGGCTACCTGGCGCGCGCCCTCGCCGACTGGGTGGGGGTGGGAAACGTCAGGCTGTACAAGATCCGCTTCACCGGGCAGGTGTGGCCGGGAGAGACCATCATCTGCAAGGGGAAGGTCGCGAGGAAATACGAACAGGATGGGAAAAAGCTCGTCGACTGCGAGCTCTCCGTCGTCAACCATAACGGCGAAAGCAAGATAGCCGGCACGGCCGTCGTCGCCCTGCCGTCAAAGGAGTGAGATATGGACTTCGATTTCACGCAAGAGCAGAAGGCCTTCGCCAGGTCGGTACAGGAGTTCGCGGAGAAGGAGATCGCGCCGGGGGCGCGGGAGCGGGAGCAGACGGCCGAGTTCCCCCACGACATATGGAGGAAGCTGTCCGACTTCGGGCTGCTGGGCCTGCCCGTCCCCGAGGAGTTCGGGGGAGGCGGGGCGGACGCGTTGACCACCACCCTGGCCAACGAGGTCATGGGCAGGTACTGCCGGGACTTCGACCTCATGATCAAGTGGGGTTCCCACACCATGATCTGCGCCATGCCCATCGCGGTGCTGGGCAGCGAGGAGCAGAAACAGAGGTACCTTCCCGCCCTGTGCGACGGCTCGCGCATCGGCGCCTTCGCCCTCACCGAGCCGGAGGCGGGCTCGGACGCCACCGCCATGAAGAGCAAGGCGGTGCGGGACGGCGACTCCTACGTCTTGAGTGGCAACAAGATCTACATCTCCAACGCCCCCCACGCCGACACCTTCGTCACCTTCGCCAAGACGACCGATGGGGAGGGAGCTGAGGGCATCTCCACCTTCATCGTGGAGAGCGCATTCCCCGGCTTCGTGCGCGGGAAACCCCTGCGCCTGTACAGCCCCTCGGTCGGCTCCGACGTGGGTGAGATCGCCTTCGACGAGTGCCGGGTACCGGCGGAAAACCTCCTGGGAGTGGAGGGGCAGGGCTTTTTCGCCATGCTCACCTCCCTGGGGTGGGAGCGCCTGGCCTTCGCCGGATTCCTGGGCGGCATGGCGAGCAACCTCGACGACTGCATCGCCTATGCCAAGGAACGCCATGCCTTCGGCCGGCCCATCTCCAAGTTCCAGCTCGTCCAGGCCAAGCTGGCGGACATGGCGGTGGACCTGGAAGCGGCGCGCCTGCTCACCTACAAGCTGGCCTGGATGTTCGACACCGGCCAGGTCATCCACCTGCAGGCGGCCATCGCCAAGCTCTTCACTACCGAGGCGGCCTTGCGCAACGCGCTGGAGGCCATCCAGGTCTTCGGCGGATACGGCTGCATGACCGACGAGAACGTAGGACGTTCCCTGTGGGCGGCCAAGGCCTCGGTCATCGGCGGGGGGACCTCGGAGATACAGCGCATCACCATCGCCAGGATACTGCTCAGATAGAAGGGGGATAGACATGAACAAGGAAAGGCCGAAAACCGGCGAGGATGGATGCCTCCGGAAGGTAGGGGAGGAGTGATGTAGATATGGATATGTGGAGCATCATGAAGAGGGGTTTCATGTACCGGCCCGAGCGGGATTGCGTCATCTTCGGCGAGCAGCGGGCGACCTACCGGGAGTTCGAGAAACGCTTGAACAGATTCGTCAACATGCTGTACGGGCTGGGCCTGGAGAAGGGAGACCGCGTCTCGGTGCTCTCCGAGAACTCCATGACCGCCACCGAGGCCATGATCGGCGTCGAGAAGAGCGGCATGGTGTGGGCGCCGCTCAACTTCCGCCATGTCCCCGCGGAGCACGTCTATCACCTCAACGACGCCGGGTCCAAGGCCTTGATCATGCAGCAGCAGTTCGCCGAGGGCATCGCCTCGGTGCGGGACGAGCTGGAGACGGTGGAGCACCTCATCGTGGACGGGGAGGGCTTTGGCGGCATGGACTCCTACGAAGACCTCATGGCCAGGGCCAGCGAGAGAGCGACCCTCGTAGACATCGCTGAAGAAGATCCCGTGGCCCTGATGTACACCTCGGGGACCACCGGCAAGGCCAAGGGGGTCCTGCACACCCACAAGAGCTTCGGGGCCCTGGCCACCTTCTCCGCCATCGAGCTGGGCGTACAGGCCGATGACGTGGTCCTCTACGTGGCCCCCATCAACCACGGCGCGGGTATCCTTCTGCCGCCCCACCTCATGATGGGGGTTCCCAACATCCTCATCGCCCACCTGGACGTGGACTATATCCTCGACGTCATCCAGAAGGAGGGTGTGACCACCATGTGGCTGGCCCCCACCATCATCTACTTCCTCCTGGCATATCCCAACCGGACCAACTTCGACCTCTCCAGCCTCAGGTCGCTTCCCTACTCCTCGGCACCCATCGCGGTGGAGAAGCTCAAGGAGGCGCTGGATATATTCGGCGACGTCTTCGCCCAGGCCTATGGGCTGGTGGAGTGCCCGGTGATCACCATGCTGGCCCGGGAAGACCACGTGGTGGGAGGCAGCGAGGAGCAGACCAGGAGGTTGGGCTCGGCCGGGCGCGAGATCATGTACACCCGGGTGAGAGTGGTGGACGAAGACGGCAACGACCTGCCCAGCGGCGAGACGGGGGAGATCATCGTCAACAGCCCCCTGGTGATGAAGGAGTACTGGAACAACCCGGAGGCCACGGCGGAGACCATCCGGGGCGGGTGGCTGTACACCGGGGACGTGGGTTACCTGGATGAAGGGGGCTATCTCTTCATCGCCGACCGCCTCAAGGACATGATCATCACCGGGGGATATAACGTGTACCCCAAGGAGGTGGAGAACGTTATCTTCAAGCACGAGGCGGTGTTCGAGGCGGCGGTCATCGGGGTTCCCGACGAGACCTGGGGGGAGTCGGTGAAGGCCTTCATCGCTCTCAAGCCGGGTATGCAGGCCACGGAGGAGGAGATCATCGCACTCTGCCGGGACAACCTCGCCTCCTACAAGAAGCCTAAATCGGTGGAGTTCGTGGACGCCCTGCCCAAGAACATGGCGGGCAAGATCCTGAAAACAGAGCTGCGCGCCCCCTACTGGGAGGGCAAGGAGCGCCAGGTATAAGAACGCGAATGCTATTGCGGAAAGGAAGGGATCAGAAGTGGGAAAGCACGACGCATTATTCGAGCCCATGACGCTCAAGAACGTGGAGCTCAAAAACCGTATCGCCATGGCCCCCATGAACGTCTGTTTCACCGGCCCCAATCATGTCGTCAGCAAGCAGCAGACGGCTTACTACGCCGCCCGGGCCATGGGTGGAACGGGGCTCATCGTCATCGAGGCGGTGGGGGGCACCGACCACGAGACGGTCAAGACCTACGAGGCGCACAACAACCTCATGCTTGTCTATCCGTACCAGGCGGCCGACCACTCGGAACTGGTGGAGACCATCCACACTCACGGGGCGAAGGTCATCTGCCAGATCGCCCCGGGAGCGGGACGGCAGGGGAGCTCGGAATATTCCGGCATCCAGCCGGTGGCTCCCTCGCCCATACCCTGGGCGCCCCAGGAGGAGATGATGCCCAGGGGCGTGAAGCTGGAGGACATGGCGCAGATGATGGGGCTGCTGGGGGGATCGTCGACGCTGGTGCCGGAGACGCCCCGCGAGCTAAGGAAAGACGAGATAGCGGTGCTGGCGGAGGACATGGGCAAGTCGGCGCGGCTGGCCAGGATCGCGGGCTACGACGGGGTGGAACTGCACGCCCCCCACGGCTATCTCCTGCACGAGTTCCTCTCCCCGCGCTCCAACAAGCGAGACGATGAATACGGGGGGTCCCTGGAGAACCGCGCCCGTTTCATGTGCGAGTGCATCAGCCATATGCGGCAGGCGCTGGGGGACGAGTACCTCCTCACGGTGAGGATCAGCGCCGACGAGCACCAGGAGGACGGCTTCCACGTGGAGGACACCATCGAGTTCGCCAAGCTGGCCATCCAGGCCGGGGCCGACGGCATCCACCTCTCGGACGGCTCCTACGAGTCCATGCGCTACTTCCTCCCCGACACGGACGGGCAGGTGGTGGACGAATCCGGGATCATCAAGGCGGGCATCAAGGAGGGCATGGGCAAGGACTACCCGGTCATCTGTCCCTCGGTGCACGATCCCGACCTGGCGGCCGAGACGGTGGCGGCGGGGAAGGCGGACATCATCTCCCAAGGCCGGGCTCTCATCGCCGATCCCGAGTGGCCCAACAAGGTCAGGGAGGGAAGGGTGAAGGATATCGTCAGGTGCGCCCGCTGCAACAAGGGCTGCATCCAGCGCTTCGTCCTGGGCCTGCCCTCTCGCTGCGTAGTCAATCCCGAGATGGGCCAGGAGCAGTATATAGAGAAGTACAACACCAGGCCCTTGCTGCCCTTGAAGCAGAGGGTATGGAAGATACCAAAGGAGATCCAATAATCCGCGACTACGCGAGATCCATATCCATATCAGAGTGAAGCGGTCAACCCGGTGGCAAAGAGCACGTTCGGCAGCTGTCGTCCAGCGGCGGGTCGAGTCGTGAAAGGAGGAGCGAAGGCATGGAAAGCATCAGAGGAAAGACGGCCATCGTGGGCATAGGCGAGGTGCCCACCGGAATATACCCGGAGCGGTCGTTCGTTGAGCAGGCGGTGGCGGTCTCGGAGGCGGCCATCCTGGACGCGGGCATCGGGAAGGACGAGATAGATACGGTCATCCCCATCCTGGCGGTGGCCAACCCCATCGACAACGCCAACATGGTCTGTTCCTGGATGGTGGAGGAGATGGGGCTGGGGAAGACCTGTAAGGCCAACTTCGTCTGCGGCTCCGGGGGCTCCAGCTCGGCCAACTCCCTCAAGACGGCCATGGGGCTGATATTGACGGGGCTGTCCAAGGCGGTACTGGTGGTGCACTCCGACCGGCTGGGGACCGGGCTGGACATGGGCGCGGCCATCGCACAGTTCGCGGTGGTCTCCATGAGCCAGGAGTACGAGATCCCCTATGGCTTCAGCCAGCTCGCCCTGGCGGGATTCCTGCAGCAGCGTTATATGTACGACACCGGCACCACGGAGCGGCAGATAGCCAGCGTAGTGGAAACCCTGCGCAAATGGGCGGCGCTCAACCCCAACGCCCTGCTGCGTGAGTTGAGGACGGCCGAGGAAGTGCTGGCCTCCAAGATGATCTCCAGCCCGGTGCGCAAGAGGATGATGAACAAGCTGGCCGACGGTGCCTCGGCCTTCATCGTCACCAGTGCGGAGAGGGCGCGGGAGCTCACCGACCGCCCGGCCTACGTCCTGGGCGTGGGCTCCCGCTGCACCAACTTCACCGCCACCGAGGGCCAGGGGGATTTCTACCAGAACTGGACCCCGGCGGCGGATGATGCTTATGCCATGGCGGGCATAGGCCCCGCGGACATCGACGTGGCGGAACTCTACGACGCCTTCCCCACCTTCATCCTCATCTCCATGGAGCTGGTCGGGCTGTGCGGGAAAGGCGAGGCGGGCAAGTTCTTCGAGGAGGGGCACGCTGCGCCGGGAGGCAAGCTGCCGGTGACCACCAACGGCGGCATGATGGCCCAGGGCCATACCGGTGCCGGCGGCGGGGTGGCGGTGCTCGTGGAGGCGGCCCGCCAGGTTATGGGCAAGGCCGGCGAGCGGCAGGTTCCGGACGTCAAGTACGCCCTGGATACCGCCTCGGGGGGAATCGGCATGGATTTCCACGTCGGGATACTGGGAAACGAGGTGTAGAGCATGGACGAGTACACGCTACCGTTGCCGCTGATAACCACCTTGAGCAAGGTCTTCTGGGACGGGTGCAGGGAGAACAAGCTTCTCTACCAGCACTGCAAGGACTGCGGGAGGGTCATCTTTTTCCCCAAGCACCTCTGCCCGGATTGCATGGGCCACAACCTGGAGTGGCTGGAGTCGCAAGGCAAGGGGAGGATCGACACCTTCACCGTGACCTACGAGGGCGCGCCGCCAGCGTTCATGGGGGTGACCCCTTACTGCGTGGCCATCATCAGGATGGACGAGGGCTACCGCATGATGAGCAACATCGTGGAATGCGACTTCGACGAACTGGAGTGTGAGATGCCGGTGGAGGTGGCGTTCGTCCCGGTGACCGAGGAGATCACCCTCCCCAAGTTCAGGCCGGCGCGGGGTTGACCCGGTACCGCGGCCGCGGCGATGCCGGCGAAGGAGGACCCGTATGCAAGACTTGAAAGAAAAGGCGGTACTGGTAACCGGGGCCGCCAGCGGGATAGGTAGAGCGACCGCCGTGGAGTTCGCCAGGGAAGGCGCGGACCCGCTGATCCTCAGCGACATCAACCCGAAGGGACTCGAGGAGACGGCGGCCCTGGTGGAGAGGCTGGGCTGCCGTACGGTGATCCTGCCCGCCGATGTGTCCGATTACGATGCGGTGAAGGAGATGGCGTCCGTGGCCCTGGACCAGGCGGGACGCGTAGACATCCTGGTGAACGTGGCGGGCACGGCGATAATCTCTCCCCTCGAGCTGATGACCATGGAGGAGTGGAAGAAGGTGGTCGGCGTCGATCTCTTCGGGGCATTGCATACCGTGCATTGCCTCTATCCCCACATGCTGGAGAGGGGGTCCGGCCACATAGTGAACATTGCCTCCGTCGCCGGGCTACTCGCCCTCCACCCCTATAACGCTCCCTATTACCTCAGCAAGTTTGGGACGGTGGGATTCACCGAGGCTCTGATGCTGGAAGCGTCGGCGCACGGTATAGGCGTTACCTGTATCTGCCCGGGAGGCGTTAAGACCCCCATCTACGACGACTCCCCCTTCAAGGGTTTCGATGAAGAGGTGAGGGAAAAGGTGAAGAAATTGATGCTGGCCTCGGCGGAGGAGCCCGAGGACACCGCCCGGGCCATCGTCGATGCCGTGAAGAAAAACAGGTACCTGGTGGTCACGACCCCGGTGGCGAGGGCCGGCTATTTCATCCGGAGGCATTTCTCCCTGGCCTGGTTCCCGCTCATGCGGGCGGTCTCGCGCCGGTTCGTGGACGGCTTGGAGAAATACCGGGTGCGGTAGTTATCGGCACTCGGACGCAGGGGTAATGGCTGTTTCTGACACCGATTCCGCGAGGGGGCTCGCATGGACTTCTCTTTCAGCGAGGAACAGAACCTGTTGCGCGAGACCTTCAGGGAGTTCTCCGCGAGAGAGCTCGGCAAGGAGTACGTACGCTGGTTGGACGAGAATCGCGACTTCCCCCCCGAAGACCTCCTGGCCAAGATAGGGGACCTGGGTTTCTTCGGCATCACCATCCCGGAGGAATACGGGGGTGCCGGTGCGGGTATGATCGAGCTGTGTATCGCCCTGGAGGAGTTATCCGCAGGCAGCGGTGCCGTGGCACTGGCAGCCGCCCTGGCGCCCGCCTTCGGAGGCAGGCCCATAGGGGAACTGGGAACGGAGGAACAGAAACAGGAACACCTGCCGCAGATAGCCCGGGGGGAGGAGAAGTGGTGCATGGCCTTGACCGAGCCCGCCGGGGGCACGGATATCCTGGGGGCCATCAGCACCACGGCCGTACGGAAAGGCGGCGAGTATATCGTCAACGGCTCGAAGATGTTCATCTCCGGCGCCCACGTGGCCGATTACATCCTGCTTATCGCCATCACCGACAGGGAGGCGAAGCGTTCCCGGGGTCTTTCCATATTACTGGTGGACGCGCAGTCGCCGGGCATCACCATCAACCTCATCAGGAAACTGGGCGTACACGCCTGCGGAGCCGCGGAGGTACACTTCGAGGATGTCCAGGTTCCGGCGCGGAACCTCCTGGGCGAGGAGAACATGGGGTGGTACCACCTCCTGGGCACCCTCAACCCGGAGCGCGTGGGTGTAGCGGCCATCATGCTGGGGGGAGCGAGGACGGCCTTCGCTGACGCCCTGGAGTATTCCGGACAGCGTGAAGCCTTCGGCAAGCCCATCGGCCAGTTCCAGATCATCCAACACTACCTGGCGGATATCGCCATCGAGATAGAGAACGCCCGCAACCTGGTCTATAAATGCGCCTGGCTATGCGACAGCGGCGGACGTTACGACGTGGAGGCCACCATGGTGAAGATCGTGGCCTGCCGCGCAGTGGAAAAGGCGGCGCTGTACGGCATGGAGATATTCGGCGGCTACGGCTTCACCATGGAATACGATATGCAGCGCCACTTCCGCGACTACCGTCAGGGGATGTTCAGCCCCATCTCCAACGAGATGAGCATGAACTACATCGCCCAGAGCTTCGGCCTGCCCAAGTCCTACTGATGATGAACGGAAATCGTGTATCTCGGGCGGGTAAAGTATGGCGACGCGCGGCCTCGTGCGATAAAGACTTGCGAAGGGCCATGCGCACAGAGGGAGCTTGATGCGGCGTTTAGGGATAGGTCTCTCTAGCACGATCTGGACGGAAAGGGGAAATCGACTATGGAATACATGACTCCCAGGGAACGCGTCGATGCAGCGGTTGCACTCCGTAAACCCGACCGCGTTCCCTTGGTCCCTAATTTCGATCTCTATATCGCCCGCCATGCCGGTATCACCATGCGTGAACTGCTCTTTGACTACGCCAAGGCGGAGGCGGCCTTCGAGCGTGCCTTCGCCGACTTCCGCTGGGACGGCAACCACCTCTTCATCGGCGGCTCCGGCCCCTACATGCAGCTCTTCTTCTGGCAGGACTTCAGGTTGCCAGGGGTGGATGGACAGGGAGAGGACGAGATCCCCCAGATGCTGGAGGCAGAGGGAGAGGGGCCGGAGGTCTACGAGGAGATATGCCGCCGCGGATTCATGCACGTCTACACGCGCATGGTACGCAAGTACTATCCCCAGTTGCGGAGCACCGGGGGCGTATTGCGTTTCATGATGGGCACCCTTCCCTATCTTGCCAGATCGAGCCTCTTCGTCAGGAAATGGGAGAGGAGGGGCATCCCCTGCCTGACGGGGGGAGCGCTCAGCTTCGTAGCCTTCGACGTGCTTTCCATGTTGCGCTCCATGGCCGATTTCTGCCTTGACCTGCACCGCCATTCCGACGAGGTGCTGAGGGCCCTGGCGGTGACCAACCGCTTTCAGATAGAGCTGATGCTCATGCAGACCAGGCCCCGCTGGGTGCGTTATTGCCACATAGGCTCAGCCCGCCCTTCGGGTTCATTTATCTCTCCGGGCATGTTCGAGCGTTTCGCCCTGCCCCTCTTCGTGGAGGCCACCGAGAGACTGGTAGCCGAGGGCATCACCCCCTTTCTCCACTTCGATGCGGATTGGACGCTCATGCTCCCGTATCTCAGGGAGCTTCCCGCGAGGAAATGCGTCCTCTACCTGGACGGATCGACGGATATTTTCAAGGCCAAGGAGGTGCTGGGGGACCACGTATGCATCTGCGGCGATGTCCCGGCGTCCCTGTTGAGCCTTGGTTCGCCGGAGGAAGTGGACGAATATTGCGAAAGGCTCATCAAGGAGGTCGGTGAAGGAGGAGGTTTCATCCTCTCCTCCGGCTGCTCCACCCCCCCGAACGCCAAGCCGGAGAACGTCAGGGCCATGGCGGAATCGGTGAAAAGGCGACATGCTTGAGAATGACCATGCCAGCCTCATCGGCCACTTTCATGATCTCTTACCCACACCTCTTAAGAGAAGAACCAGAAATACTCCCATGTTCTAATCCCTCGGTATGATGACGTCATCAATTGCCTCGGAGTAACTTCAGCAGTATCCAGGACACTCAATCGCTAGCAGAGGGGAAGCCATGGTTGCGAAAACGTATGCGGGTCCTTCCGTTATGGCGGAATCGCCCACTAACTGGATTTCCTCTGCCGCGCTTTTTTCAGGCGCATTTGCACAAACCGGGATTATGAAATCGTGGTGTCTGGGAGAAGCCGTGAGAGACGTTTTATCGTTGAGGGAGTACATGGTAGATGGTATCGAGAAATGACTTCCCGGAGATGAGCTGGTACGGTAACTGGATATGGTTGCCGTTGACGGATGAAGAAGAGCGGGCGCTCGGCGGCGGCAACGCCGGAAAGGAGCTGGAGCGTCCGGAGGTGCACGCGCTGTTTCGCAAGGTATTTCGGATAGAACGCGTTCCGGAGAAAGTGCCCGCGCGGATAAGCGCGGACTCCCGTTACGCGCTCTACGCCAACGGGGTGGAGGTATCGCGCGGGCCGGCTCGCGCCCAGCCGTACAGGCTGCAGTATGACTTCTTCGACCTGGCCCCGTTTCTCACAGAGGGAGAGAACGTCCTCTCCGTCTACGTGAAGTACTACGGCGTGCCGAGGTCTATCTGGATGCCCGCGTTGCCCGACGCTCGCCTGGGAGCCACCGGCATGCTGGTGTTCGAAGCCGACCTGGACGACACGGGCTGGGTTGTGAGCGACGATGCGTGGAAGAGTTTCAAGTGCGATGCCTGGACCCCCCTGCCCACGTACGGATCCGTGGCGCGGGGCCTTCCGGTGGAGGTGTTCGACGCGAGGAAATACCCCCACGGCTGGAAAGCGAGGGATTTTAACGATAGTGGATGGGACAATGCCGCGATAATCTCCACCACTTCTCTGCCGGCCGCTCATCTGCAATTCTGTGGAATAACGCCGCGGGAGATGGCGGAAGCCGCGGTGGAAGCAGCATATGTCAGCTCCAGCCCACCCGGCTACCCCTACGGCCCCCTGTACCCACGCATGCTTCCCAGGCTGGGTGGAGAAGTAAGATACCCACAATCCGTCAGCGTGGAATATCTGAGCGAGGAAGACCTCGATGATACGGGCGATCCGGTGTTGCAGGTGCTGGGTTCGCTCCTGCGGCACGATCCGGGCGAGGACACGGCGGACGTGGAATTGCCTCTTACGCTCACCATGCCAGAGAAGGGATATGCCCGCATCGTCATGGATATGGGGAGCATCGTGGCCGGCTTCGTGCGCTTCGAGCTGAACGCTCCCGCGGGTTCGATCCTGGATCTATACTATGCTGATGATATCAGGGCGACGGGCGTTTTCGACGCGGCTACGATGTTCGCCGGAACTCGCCATGTCGCGGATGGAGAAAGGGGAGAATTCGAGGTATTCGATCCCAACGGTTTCAGGTACGCCGTCGCGATGGTGCGCGGCGAGGGGGAAGCGCCTATCCTGCGCTCGTTTTCCGTCCGGGAGAACCTGTGCCCGTGGGGCGAAGGGGCATATTTCGCATGCAGCGATAATGAGTTAAACAGGATATACAAAGCCGGCATCCGTACCGTCGCTCTCAACAGCCAGGACGCGATACTGGACTGCCCCACCAGGGAGCAGCGTTCTTTCCCGGGGGATGCGGTTGTTCCCATCATGGTGCACCTGGTGAACAACACCGATGTGCGCATGGTGAAGCAACAGTTGTTGCTGTGTAATTCGCCGCGTCCGGACGGTATATTACCGCTGAGCGTGGCCGGTGACGTTGAATCCGCGGCGGGGATGATCACCATCCCCGACTGGTCACTGCACTGGATCCACTCGGTCCATGCGCTCTACTGGTTCAGGGGGGAAGAGGAGCTGGTACGGGAGCTTATGCCGACCATCGAGCGCGTTCTTCGCTGGTACGGAGCATATCAGACTTCAAGCGGATTGCTGCGCAACGTCCCCGAATGGAACCTTATCGACTGGGGGTATATCATGACCCGGGATACCTCCTCAACCATAAACGCCTTATGGGCACGCGGCCTCAAGGATTTCGCCGAGCTGGCGGCAGGGCTGGGCGACTTCGGCAGACACAAATGGGCGCAGCTTCGCTACAAGGAGGTCAAGAAAGGATTTGAGGCCTTCTGGGATCCGTCCAGGGGTTCATATGTCGATCACCTGACAGGCGGCGAGCGGCGGAAACCCATGAGCCAGCTTGCGGGTGCCCTCGCCATCTGTTCCAGTCTTGCCCCGGAAGGCCGCCGGGAGGACATCGTCGATGTCATCACCGACGAAGGGAGGCTGGTCAGCCGCAGCTGGATGGTAAACGATACGGGCATGATCGATCCCCGGGGGATACGGGCATATCTCCTCGGCAAGTCCCCGCCGGACTGGGATGTCGAGATGGAGATCGTGCGGGCCGAACCGTTCATGCAATACACGGTTCACGACGCCATAGCCATCGCGGGCAAGGCGGACATGCTTCCCGAGCTTTACCGCCGTTGGTCTCTAGCCATCGATGATGGATACGATACGATCAGGGAGACGTGGACGTTCGGCTCGCACGCGCATGCCTGGAGCTGCACACCGAGCCGGGACGTGATGGTCTACACCCTGGGGGTACGGCCCGCAGTGCCGGGGTTCGCGTCGGCCTGTATAGCGCCGAGACTGGGTCCGCTGCAGTGGGCCAAGGGGGCGGTTCCCACGCCGTACGGTCTGCTGAGCGTCGACGTGGACGGGGACTCCATACATATAGATTCACCCATCCCATTCACCCTGGAGCCGGAAGGCGGTCCGGTTTCCTTGCACACGCAAGGCGTCCATGACATACGCTTCTGAAGAAGCAGGAAGGTCACGGAAGAGATGCATGTATTGCCGGATAATGCCTGCGATCCACGCCTGGACAGCCTGCTCGAGCAGATAGGCAGGGTAGGCAGGCGCGTGGCAGAGATGGGGGCGAGCGAAGGAGCGGCGGGCAACATCAGCATATGTATCCGGGGTTCCCTGCAGGTGGATGGCCGTTTCTCCCTCGTCGAAGAGATCGTATTCCCCGCTGCCGTACCGGAGCTGGACGGTTCGGTTCTCCTGGTCACCGGCTCCGGGCGGCGACTACGCGAAGTGATGGACGAGCCGGAGGCCAACATCGTTTGTGTCACGATCGATCCCGGGGGGCTCGGCGGCCGGATCTTTGCCTCGATGCGGCGGCGGTTCCAGCGCCTGACCAGCGAGTTCAATTCGCACCTGGCGGTGCACCGCAATCATATGCCATCGGGAACGCGCGGCTTCCATGCCGTGATCCACGCGCAACCGCCGTACCTGGCTTACCTCAGCCACATCCCGCGTTATCAGGACGCCGGGCATCTGAACCGGCGCCTGCTGCGCTGGCAACCGGAAACCGTCGTGCACATCCCGGAAGGGATCGGATTGGTTCCCTTCCGGGTTCCCGGCTCCCCGGAGTTGACGGCCGCGACGGTAAAGGAACTCCATGCGCACCGCATCGTGCTCTGGGCCAAACACGGCGTAATGGCAAGATCCGCTATCTCGCTCGGAGAGGCCTGCGACCTCGTGGAGTATGCCGAAACCGCGGCTCGTTACGAGCACCTCGACCTGTGCTCGGGCGTATCGGGTGAGGGGCTCAGCACGGAGGAGATCCTCGCCGTGTGCGCAGCATTCGGAATAGAGCGGGGCGCATACAAGGAGGAGACATGACGCACGCATCTGAAGCCGGTACCCTGGCTGCCTACGAGATCGCCCGGGAGCGCTATGCCGGACTGGGGGTGAAAACGGAAGAGGCACTCGCGCGGCTCGCGGGAGTCTCTATCAGCCTGGATTGCTGGCAGGGTGACGACCTGGCGGGATTCGAGGACCGTGACTGCAACTTCACCGCTCATGGTGCCACCGCCCGTTACCCGGGCAGGGCCCGCAACGCCGCCGAGCTTCGCCGTGACCTGGATCTGGTATACACCCTGCTTCCCGGCAGGCACCGCCTTAACCTGCATGCCATGTATGCCGAGACGGGCGGCAGGAAAGTGGCACGCAACGAACTCCTCCCCGAGCACTTCAACGCATGGAAGGACTGGGCAAAGGCGTCCGGGCACGGCCTGGACTTCAATCCCACCTGTTTCTCCTCTCCCCTGGCCGGTGACGGTTTCACACTTTCCCACCGTAATCCGGGTATCCGCCGCTACTGGATCGAGCACTGCATCGCGAGCCGCAGGATCGGGGAATTCTTTGGAAGGGAACTGGGCACGCCGGCGGTGACCAACATATGGATTCCCGATGGATTCAAGGACACCCCGGTGGACCGCATGACCCCCCGCCTTCTCCTGCGTAATTCGCTCGACAACATCTTCGCCGAGAAACTCTGCCCCGGCACGAACTTCGACGCGCTCGAACCGAAGCTGTTCGGAATAGGTTCGGAGAGCTACGTAACCGGATCGATGGAATTTTACACGGCCTACGCGGTCAGCCGGAACGTCCTGCTCACGCTGGATTCCGGGCACTTCCATCCCACCGAGAGCATCGCCGACAAGCTGTCCTCCCTGCTGCTATTCCTCGACCGGCTGGTCCTGCACGTCAGCCGCGGCGTACGCTGGGACAGCGATCATGTCGTGACCTACGGCGACGACCTGCTGGCAACCGCGCAGGAGGTCATCCACAATAATGCCCTGGAACGCATGCACATCTGCCTGGACTTCTTCGATGCCAGCATCAACCGCATCGCCGCATGGGTGATCGGTGCCCGCAACGTGCTGCGTGCCCTCCTCGCGGCCTTACTCGAACCCCTGGACACGCTCAGGAGGTTGGAGAGCGATCGGGACTATACGGGCCGGCTCGCGCTGCTCGAGGAGCTCAAGGGAATGCCCTCCTCTTCCGTATGGGATTATCACTGCCTGCGGAGCGGCGTGCCGGTCGGCATGGAATATATAGGGATCATCAGAGACTACGAGAAGGACGTTCTGTCCCGGAGGCTTTGAAACGGATTCCCTGCAGGGGCGCTTCGGAATACACGTCAAGCAGCCGGGCACCGAGGGCCGGGGCCGGCATGGGAGGGAGGTGGCGGATGGGCGCGATGCGCGAACGCAACCGGGATTCGCATGCGCCGGTCACGAAGCTGGCGGCGGTTATCACCGACGGCCTCACCAATTCCCGTCTCGATATCTACGAGCTGGATACCATGCGCAGGCTGGAGAGGCGCGAGGGGTGGATACGCACCAGCCGGTCCATAGCCAGCGGGGACGGCAGGCTCTGGTTCGACATACCCGATGCCGTCGAGCATTTTCTGGAACAGCTCAGGGATTTCGCGCGGGTCAGGGACGTCTCCGTTGTCGTGCCGGTGGCGCGGGGGGCTACTTGCGCCCTGCTGGATGCGGAGGAAGCATTACTGCCGCGGGAGATCGCAGACGCCGCGGGCGCGGCGCGGCGCGGTGGGGTTATCTCCTATTTCAATGCCACCGGCGCGCATACGGATACCATCTTCGACGGCATGGCCTCGCCGCGGGAGCGCTACCGGGACTACGGCCTGCCGCCCAATTTCACCGGCTGTACCATCCCCGGAAGAACCGTGGTCTTCCTGGCCAATGCATATCCCGACACGGTCCAGCGGGCCCGTGCGTTCATCTTCGGCCCCGAGATCATGGCCAGGCAGATCTGCGCCGGTGGTCCGTCCTGCGGGTACACGGGGCTGGAGATGACGTACCTGATGTGCCATACGGGGCTGTGGAAGGATGGAAGGTGGTCCAGGCTGGCGCGTGCCATAGACGGTTTCGTGATGGAGAGGACGGGGATGCGGCTCGTCGGGGGGTTGATGCCCGCAGCCCCCGGCAGCAGCAGCGATGTCTTCGCGCGTGTCGGCAAGGGCGTGGAGGCCGCATATGGCCTGGATGCAAACACCGAGGTGCTCAAGGGCGGGCACGATTCCGCCCTCGCCGACCTTCCGGTCATGGCCGCATGCAGGCAGGCCCTCGGAGAGCGGGAGTTCGTCCATTTCCAGGCGGGAAGCTGGGGCATGGCCAGGCGGATCGGGGGGGAGCCGGCGCGCGTACTGCCCGGCGGGGGGTTCACGAGAAACGTGATGCTCCAGGGCGACCTCCGAGGAGACCCCGTGCTGACGGCATCCGCGCCCACCGGGATCGAATTCCGTTACTACCTGGGTGACGACCCCGCAGGGGAAGGCTCATTGCGGCGGGAACTGGAACTGGACGACCAAGCCGCCCGTGCATACGAGCGGAGCACCCTGGAGTCGGTCCTGTCCCGGAGGGAAGTGTTCGTTACCCCGGGAGTAGTGGCGGGAACGGGCCCATATCCCCGCTCCGTTTCCAGGATCTACGGCATGGAGAAGTTACGCGGGGACCGGGGAGGGGAACTGGCGTACATAGCGCTCAATCTGGAGACGGCGATCATAG
>QZKE01000072.1 GCA_003598015.1 Actinomycetota bacterium
CGTTTCTCCTTTCGATAGTCTTGGTGACCGTGATAATCAACAATTCTACCGAACGGGACGGATGACTGCTTTGCTGTTGAGGATGTTAGAAAGTGTCAGAGAAGCTGGTGACTTTTACAGTTTATGGTTAGGGAGAGCAATGGCTAGCTTCGCATCCTTGTTTTCTCCACGCCATACCGGTATATCAAAAAAAGCATCCTTGAAATAATGCCCTGCTTGGTTTTGAGATCTAGTTCTCTCAGTCCCCTTTGGGTACGCCTTAGCCGTGATCCAGAGAATGCCTGCTTGGCTCTTGGCTTCCATATCTTTTCCTTTTTCTCTACGTCGAGTATCTGCGATGCGGATTATTGAATAGCCTTGCTCCTTGAGATATTTGGCCACTGCTGCCAGTACATTATGCTCAGAGTTCCATGGCTCGTCCTTATTTGGTATAAACAGATATTCTTCAGCTATTTGGTTTGTATCTTTTCTTGTACCCTTCAAGAAGTTTCGGATCTTACCACCGATGACTGGCCTCTCTACAATCCCCTGTTCCGCAAGCCTCCGGCATATCTGATTAGCATGCTGCGGGTATTTTAGGTCGAGTGCGCGAGCAAGTTCCTTGTCGTCCGCACCTTCAGGGTGTTCGCTTAAGAAGGATATGATTCTTTCGCGAGTGGACCTCAACTTTTTATCCTACTCTTATGCTGCTCTTCTAAATATAGTTGAATGCTCGAGACCGCCCAACCAGGTCAGCCTATATGCTCTGACCTGGTTCTTTACTGGTGGGCCCAGCAGGACTCGAACCTGCGACACGCGGATTATGAGTCCGCTGCTCTGCCGACTGAGCTATGGGCCCAACGAGATACCTACATTCTATCCTATCGAAACAGCCCTTTCATTGTTGTGAGCGAGAGATATTATAGCACAGCTTCTCCAGGTCATTTAACGCACGCCGTCTACCCGATAAACGGGGCATTGCATTCACTTCCACACGGCCTCACTATAGTGTTCGCGGTCATCTCTCGCCGTGTTCAATCATCATCCAGCTCCCTGAAGGCGCCTCTCTCTATGAGGCCGGTAACGAAAAGCCACTGTCTTGTACGCCACTTGTCGATACGCCGGGTGTCGCGCATGAACATGCCCCTCCTGGCGTTTTCGATCCCGGGTTTGAACAACTCTCGAGGGGACAGGATGTCGGGTGGATGCGGGGCTTCGGCACCCAGCATCTCCCCCCAATAGATCGGCCTCATATAGCTCCTGCATGGGTGACCGTTGGTGAACCACACCACGTAATCCCGCGGTTGCACCAGCAAGGAGTACATGGTGCAGCTCCACTGCCTCTCCATGAACGCCTTGGAGAGTTCCCCCCTCATGAGGTGCTTCTTCATATTCCAGGCGTGAGCGCATATGGTGGAGTCATCCACCTTCTCCTCCCACCATTCCCCGCCTATTCCATATCGCTCGAGCAGCGAGTAATCGGGGATATGATCGCAGGCGATCATTCCAGCGACTTGCGGGTCGATCTTTCCCCGGTACATGTGCAGAAGCGCCCAAGCTCTGGCCAGCCGGGAATAGGAACCGGCTATCATCTCCTGCTCGAGGGGATCGAAAGATCCGCTTCGCTCCCGTCCCAGGAATTGATGGTGATTGGCGGAAGCCATGATGCCATCCTCGCCGGCCGGCTGCCTGTGAAAATGATTGTGGGAGTATTCAAAAAGGGACAGGTTCCCGTGCCTGTCCGACCATGTGGTGTTCCAGTTCAGCAGCATATTCGCGCTCATGGCCCTGGTCGCCTGCCTGGGTCCTTCCTGGAAAACCCGAGCTGCCCCCGCGACATCGGTGCAGGTCTCCATGGCCCTGGCATTGAGCTCGAAAGGCGTGAGGCCATCGCCCTCGTCCCTTGTGCCCACTCCATTCACAACGCACCCCAAGCCCTCCGCGTTAAGGATCCCCATGTTCCAGAACCACGGCCTACCCACGCATAGATAAGGGATGGTACCCTTCACCTCTCGTACGAAAAGGGGGTAGTTGCCGAAGAACATCTTGAGAGAGAAGGGCGCATCGAGATTCCACGCAAGGATGGTTTTTCCACCCCTGGTGGAGGGAGGAACCGCCCCGAAGGTGGTGCAGCGGGGCATGTGGATGGAATCGCTGAGGGCGCGAGCGGCGAGCATATCGTCCAGGGCAATCCCTGAACCCCTGGCCATGCCCTCCAGTTCCCGAAGCCCATCGGGATACACCGCGGACAGTATCTTGCGGCGCCTGGGTATCTCCGCAACAAGCCGCCTGTATTCCATATGATTTCTTCTGGCCCATGCAGCCAGCATGGTGATGAACGGCTTGAACATGCCTCCCGAGAGGGCCGCTGTCCTCAACCCCAGCTCGTAATGGTCTTTACCGTATAGCCTTTGTGGGTAAGGGAGGTTCACCGATCGGAAGACGCTACTGTCCATTATCTTCTCCCTTCGTTGCCCCTGGGCGAACACCGCTTACCACTGCCACCCAGGGCAGGATGCAGATCAGCCTGGCCTTGACCTCGCTGAAGCCGGCTTGTTCGACCAGTCCCTTCAACTCACCCAAGGTGTAGTAGCGATCGCCCTCCCCATGCGTGTGCACACCTTTCCTGGCCATGAAGTAATGGAAGATCCTCAATACGCCGCGGGAGAGCATGCCGTTCCGAGTGGCATCGCACAGGAACATACTCCCGCCCGGCCTGAGCACCCTGCGTATCTCCCGCAGGGCACCCTCGGCATTGGGGAAATGGTGGAAGGAGAAGGCCGTGACCACTCCGTCGCACCTTCCCTCCTCGCAGGGAAGGGAATCGGCTGAACCCTGGATGTATGCAAGGTTTTCCATGTCCCTCGACAAGGAACGTGCGACTGCCAGCATCCCCGGGCTGTAGTCGACACCGGTCACCCTGGCGCCCTTTCGCACCAGGCGGCGAGAAACCGCGCCGGTGCCACACCCGACATCCAGGTACTCCGCGCCGGGAAGCGGTTTGATCTTGCGCACAAACCGCCGGTGCAGGGTGCGGAAGAACACGTTGTACAGAAGTCCGCTTTCGTATCTCCCCGCCCAATCGTCGAACTCGCCTTTCTCCCGCAGCGGAATCGCCGCGTCGCTTCTCTGATCCATCTTTGTCACCCCATTCTGAATTCGGTCCGCGGTCTCCCTTTGAACCTCCGCCCCATCAACACCTCGCCGCGAATTCACCTCCTCTTGTTCGACTTGACCGACGCGTCGGTCAATAAAAGGTCAAAATTTTTACTTGAGATAGCTGAAGACCATCTCCTCCACTACTCCGTTTACTTTTTTCACGTCCACGCTCTTCCTATCCAGGCCATAAGGAAGCTGCAGCCCGTCCATTATGCAGACCAGGAGAACGGCGGTTGACGGCACATCGACTTTTCTGAATACACCTTTGTCGATGCCCTCTTTGAGTATCGCTTCAACCTTATTTGTGGTCCTCTTGTAAGCCTCGGCGAGGTAATCCATCCTCTCGAAACGACCGCCGCCCCCACCCGAGCCGCGGACTATCTCGATGAACAGGCGAAAAAGGCCGGATTCCTCGCCGAATGCCTCGGCGAGGAGACGGATAAATCTCCGCAGCTTCTCCTCCGGGTCCGCGATGGCATCCAGTTCCCTGTATATGGAATCCTGTGAGAGGCGGATCATGGTCTCGACGGTGGCCGCCACCAGTTCCTCCTTGTTGGCGAAGTACTCGTACAGAGTGCCCTTTCCGATGCCCACGGCCTCCGCGATATCGGACATCTTCGTGTCCATATATCCCTTATCGCGCAGGACGTTGAAGGCGCTGCCGATTATCTGCAGTCTCTTCTGCTCTCGATCCACCATCTTTGGCGTCATGATAACCTCACTTATTTGACCGACCCGTCGGTCAACTATACTAGATTATGCCACTTCTTCATCCCACAGGCAAGCCCCACTTGTGAGACAAAGCAAGCTACGGGCTGCGGGGACAACGTGCTCTTGCTGATCTTCTCAGGTAACCTTGATCAAACGGACCCGCCGTCTACGATAGCGGCGGGTCCGGAATATCGATGTCTTATTAGTCTATCGCGGCGGCTTAATCCCCTCCGGGCGATGGGGGCGGCACCGCACCTGGCGGTGGCGGCGGTGCGGAACCCGGTGGTTGCGGCGCTATGCCGGGTGGGGGCGCCACGGAGCCGGGCGGGGGCGGCACCGCGGAGGGCGGGGCCTGCAAGCCGGGGGGTGGGGGTGGTGGCATAACCGGTGGCGGCGCCGGAGGAACGGCTCCGGGAACCCCGCCCGGCTGCGGCGTCCCCGCATAACCACCGCTTCCTCCACCGGGAGGATAGTAATACGGCCCGTAGGTACCCGCGGGGGGCTGCCCGGGGGGCGCCGGGGGGCGCCGGTAGGTCACCAGCATCACTATGACCAGGATGATGCCCAATCCCAGGAGGCCCACGACCACGGCGATGACCACCCAGGTGAGATCGGTCTCCTCGCCCTCTCCTTCTTCGGCCGCGATCGCGCCCTCGTCGATGGTGTCGCCTTCCTCTCCCAAGGCGGCGATGGCGACATCAAAAGGTTCTTCGCTCGTGGCCTGCAGCAGGTAGGTATCCTGTCCATCCCTCTTCAGCCCGAGAACGTAGTCATCGGTCGACCAGACCATCCAGGCGCCGGCCGCATTCTCCTCCTTTGCTCCGCCCTCGAAGCGGTCCTGGATATACCGGAGATAGGCGGAGGAGAACTCTTGCGCATCCTGCTCGCTGTCCCATGCGTATGCCTGGACCAGCAACTTCTCGCCGCTGGGGTTGCTGTAATAGTAGTAATGGTTGCCGCCCCAGCCCTCGGCGGCCTCCTCGGTGTTCCGGTTGGAGAGATAGGGTTGGAAGAGCTCGTAGACGTCGAACTCGCCCAGCACGTTATCGTAGTCGAGCTCCCAGCCTTCCCCGAGCTCGGAAGAGATATCCGCCAGCTCGACCTCTATGGCCTTCTCTCCCTCGAGATACTTTTCCGGGTGGTAGATCTGCTCCGTGGTTGTGGGGGGATCGCTGAACGCCTCGTCGATGGCGTCGAAGCCTCCCGCCTTGTCGTGCACGTAGCGGGCGAAATCCGTCCCCTCCATATAGGGGAAGAGGAGGCTGTCCTTGATGTAATCGGGCGCGCTATCCAGCACCTCGCTGGAGTAATCCTCGTCGCCCGACTGCATATCCAGCATGTCCTCGGCGTCCAGGTACTTCATCAACCAGTACTCCGAGGCGATCATGGCGTCGCCCTCCACCAGGCAGGTCGCGGCGAAGGAGGCATCGTCGTCGGTCTCAAATTCGGCATCATCGGGATCGTGGAAAGGCGGGCGCATGAGGTCGAAGTTCTGGTCCTGCAGGTAATGGACGAACTCGTGGGATAACGTGTAGCGGTCCATGGCACTCATGGAACCCGATTCCGAAACGAGGTAGAGGCTGTTGTCTTCGGGATCGTAGAATCCGGCGATCTGCTCCGTCAGCAGGGCGATGTAGAACTCCTGGAGGTTCAGGTCGGGCTCGATGAAGCCCAGCATGACCATGATATCCTCGGCATCCTGGATCTCCTCTTCCGGGTTCTCCTCTTCGAAGTCCTCGAGCATACGCTGCTCGAGCTCATCCCGGGTAAGGTAATTCACCTGGATGTCGGGACTGGCCTTCAGCCCCCTCACCGACTCGGTCTGGGTGAAGACCTCCTCTATCGCATCCTGGTCGGATTGGGCAAAAGCCAGCGACACGGAAAGCGCCGCAACGACCAGCGCAAGTATTACGACCACCAGTATCCTACGCATCTCTGCTTCCTTCCTCCTCTACGCCTACGCGCGGGCATATATCGATAAGACAGCACTCGGGGCATTTTGGTTTCCGCGCTTTGCAGACCTGCCTGCCGTGTGCAATGAGATTTACATGCAGCCTGAACTTTATATCGTCAGGGACCATCGCATCCATGATATCGTGCGCTCTGTCCGGACTGGCCTCGGGGGGGATTATGCCCAAGCGCTTTCCCACGCGGAAGATATGGGTGTCCACGGGAAAGTAGGGATACCCCATCTGAAAGAGCAGCAGCACCGCCGCGGTCTTCCTCCCCACCCCCGGCATGCCCAGGAGATACTGCAGGGCTTGTTCGCTATCCATGTCCCCCAGGCATTCCAGGGAGTAGGCGCCGCAGTCCCCTCGGACCATCTCGAGCACTTCCTTTATCCTCTCCGCCTTGATCCGCGATATCCCCCCCGACCTGATGGCCTTCTCTATCTCCTCCGTCTCCGCTGCAGCCGCTTCTTCCCAGGTGGGGAAGCGTTCCTTCAACTGGCGGAAGGCGCGGTGCGAATTGACGTCGCTGGTGTTCTGGGAAAGGATGGTATGGATGAGGCCGTCCAGGAGGTCCGTGAACTGCGGATCCCACGCGCGATCCCCGTAGCAGCGCCGCAGGCGGCGGTCTACTTTGGGTAGAAGCCTGGCGGCGGGGTCTTTATATATGGCGCTGCCACGTTTCCGGACAATCCCACTACGTTTCTTCTCCGTTCGGTCCATATGCAGATTTCCCTCTTGCGAGCGTACTTTACTTGAGGTGAACGCTCGGCTTCAGCATTTGTCCCAGCATAGCACAGGCAACCATTAACATCGCCAGTTTGACAATCCAGGTATTTTATGTGGAAAATATATAAAAATCGTATGGTTATTCACTGACGAAGGAGGAGGAAGCAATTTGCCAAGGCGAGACAAGAGAGCCGATATCGTCAACGCCGGGATTAGAATATTCTCCCGCAAAGGGTTCAATCGTTGTTCGGTTGAGGATATCCTGCAGGAGGCGCACGTAGCCCGCGCCACCTTCTACAGCTACTTCGACAGCAAGAAAGACCTTTTCGTCGAGCTCGTGGACGGAATACTGAACAGTATGTTCGAAATCGTGGCCAGAGAACTCGGCGATATCCCTTCAACCCTCGATGAGCTCAAGGAGAAAACGAAGAACACCATCCTTGCACTCTATAAGTACTTCAGCGAGAATTGGGAGTTCTCCGCCATCTACATCAAGGAAGTGATGGGGATGAATCCCGAGATCGACTTCCGCATCGTGGAATGGCAGCAGCGGGTCGCGGAGATGGTCAAGATACTCCTGAACCGTGGCATAGAGAAAGGCATGTTCCGCCCCATGGACGTAGACATCGTGTCCACCCTGGTGGCCGGAGCGCCCCAGCATCTCGGCTTGCAGTTGTTCATGTTCAATCAGAATGTGGATATACCCAGGGTCGCCGATGCGGTTACCGACTACCTCATCTACGGTCTGGCGGCGCGCAGCTGAAGTCCGCACCTGGAATAACGACGAGGTCCCGCTGCGGCGGGGCCTTTTCTGTAGTATCGGGGGAAACGACGCAATACCATAACGGGGGGTGAGGTCGTGGCCGGTATGGATCGGTCCGGGTCGGCGGAGGGGAGAAACGGGTTCGTACTGGAAATAGACGGAGTGTCGGGTATCCCGCATCTGTCCATCCTGAGTGTAGATAAAGGGGCGGCTATCGCCGCGGGCTCCCCCCTGTTGAATATCACCGCCTGGAGTCCGTATCCGCCTTTTCGCATTCCGGAACCCGCGGCAGTCCTCGATATCGAGACCTCGTACCGGGAGATCGCAGACGGCTTGTTCCGGATGGAGCACCGGCTGCGAGCCCGGCGCCGCATCTTCCTGGGCAAGTGTTTGGCCTCCCTGAGATTCGGGGGGCCTCTTCGCGAAGACGGCTTCCGCTTCGTCCCGCACCTCCATCCCGAGCCCGACATGACGGCGCCGGACCAGGTATTCCGCTCGCCCTGCGTCATCCTGGAAGGGAGTTCGGCAACCCTGGCCCTGGTTCCCGACCTCACGGCCCTGGAAACCCTGAACCAGGCCGGTTTGCGTGCCGCCCTCACCCTCGATGGCAGCACCATATCCTACGGGATCACGCGCCACCGGGTGAAAGGCCACGTCTACTTCACCGTCCGCGAATTTCCGGGCTTCGCGCTGAGCAAAGGCCAGGAGGCCGTCCTCTCATACTACCTGTTCATCACGGGAGATAGCGGCGCTGAACTCCACCGCCGCGTCAATTCCTTTCTCTGGGAGCGGTATGGCCGCACTCGCATGGCCACGCCCGGCCCGCAGCAGTTGCCCCTGGACGAATATGTGAGGAAAGCAGGGCATTGGGCCTTCCTCAACGAGGAGAACTGGACGGAGCTTGAGATAGAGGGGAAGCATTGCGGCGGCGCGTATTCGTACAACATGAACTCCAAGTTTCCGCCCCTGCGCAAGGACAAGCTTACCAACACCGCCTTCATCCTGCTGCCGCAACTGTACGCGGCCATCCTCAGGTTTGGAGCCGCGCATGTGACCAGCCGGCCCGCCCTCTACCGGCTCCTGACCAGGACCCTGGGCTCCAATCCCGGGGCCTCTCCTTCCGTCATCGAGCTGCAGAGCTGGTTTAACAACGTGCGCTCTGCATACGGGGCGTCCTGGCTCGCGCGCGAACTCGGCGACGCCGAGCTCGGTGGCAGGGCGGCGCTGGTGTGCGAGTTCGCCCTTGCATCCCCCCGCCCGGACGGGCTGTTCCCCGCCGTCCTCTATCTCGTCGGCGACAGGCAGGTGTGGAGGAAAGGAACGCGCGGGTTCAACATCCTCAACCGCTATCACATTGCAGACAGCTGCACCACCGGTTACCACCTCCTGGAATGGTACCGCGACCTCGACCCGGAACCGGCCGTTCTGGAAGCATGCCGGCGGCAGGCCGAGGCGGTAATGGGGATACAGCTCCCCAGTGGTGCTTTCCCGGCATGGTTCAGGTTCAAGAAAGGCAAGGTGGTGGTGGATCCCTGTCTGGCCGAAAGTGCCGAGTCCGCCTCGGCCGTGATGTTCCTGGCCCTCCTGGCCAACATAACGGGACAGGAGGCATGCCTGAACAGCGCGCGGGCTGGAGGGGACTTTCTCATCACGGACGTGATAGCCCCTAACCGCTGGTATGACTACGAGACCTTTTTCTCCTGCTCGCCTAAGCCGGTGGGTTGGATCGACCCCCGTAGCGGGTGCCATCCCGAGAACACCATGTGCGTCTTCTGGACTGCCGCCGCTTTCCTCCAGCTCTATCGGGCATGCGGCGAGGAACGTTACCTGGAGGCGGGGCGCAAAGCCCTCGACCGCCTCTTAGCCTATCACCAGGTCTGGAACCCGCCGTTTCTCTCCATCGACGTCTTCGGTGGTTTCGCCTCCCAGAACACCGACGCGGAGTGGAACGACGCCCGCCAGGGCCTCATCGCGCCCCTGCTCATCGACTATTACCATGCCACGGGAGAAGCGGAACTCTTTGAGCGTGGAGTCGCCACCCTGCGCGCCTGCTTCACCACCATGTACCTGGGCCGCGAGCCCTATGTGCCCCTCCGCCCCTCCGTGCTCGGAGGCATCGAGGAGAACTACGCCCATTTCGGATACGACGTGCCCCCCCCGGGTTACCTCATGCTCGACTGGGGCGCCGGCTCCTCGCTCTACGCGGCCGCCCGCATCCTCGCGCGGCACGGCCATGTTTACGTGGATGCGGCAACCGGGCGTGCTTTCGGCATCGACGGCTGCGCGGTCGGTGCTTGCGAACGGGAGGGAGATACGCTGCGTCTCAACATCGCATCCCATCTACCCGGTCCACGCGAGATCAGGATCGTGTGCGAACACGCTGGCCCGCCCCTGCGCCTGGTGGTAAACGATAAGAACCTGGGGTTGATAGATGCCGCTACGCTACAATCTGGCGTTACCGCGAGCATTTAACCGCCGGATGGCGTCAGCCCCGGACATGGGACATCCTTCGCTGGCGTCATTACGAGGAGGCGTCTTCACCGACGCGGCAATCTCCATCGCAGGTTGACCATACTCAGCATGAGATCGCGATGACGGTGAAACGGCGCTCGCGATTACGCTATCATAACGGACTACGTGCGGCCGAAGAGGACGGCGGGGCCGGGCTGGAGGCGGGAGTTCTCCTCGGCTATCTCTCGCAGCTCCTCCAGGATGGGCTCGCCACCCGGCTTGAAGAGGTGGGCGAAGCGCTTCTGCGGGCGCAGGTATTCCTCGATCGGCTTGCGCTCCTTCACCTTCTTTACCTTGGTGATCATGCCGTCCTCTATCTCGAATACTGGAAAAAGATAAGTTTCCACGGCCAGGCGTGCTATCTCCACCGACAGCTCTGACTCGATGCCCCAGCCCGGCACGCAGGGCACCAGCAGGTGCAGGTATTTGGGTCCCTCTATCTCCAGGGCTTTCTTCACCTTGCGCATGAGATCGCGCGGTTCGGCAGGCGTAGCGGTTGCAACGTAGGGTACCCCGTGGGCCACGGCTATGAGAGGGACGTTCTTCTTACGTGTCTTGTTGCCCCAGGACATGGGCCCGGGCGGGCTGGTGGTGGTGCGCGCCCCCGGCGGCGTGAGGCTGGAGCGCTGATAACCGGTATTCATATAGCCCTCGTTGTCGTAACAGACATAGAGGATGTCGTGACCCCGCTCGAACATGCCGCTGATGCACCCCATGCCGATATCGGCGGTCCCCCCGTCCCCTGCCTGGGCGATGATCCTGACGTCCTCGTAGCGCCCCATAGCCTTCAGGGTCACCTCCATGCCGGAAGCCACCGCGGAGGCGTTCTCGAAGAGGGAGTGGATCCAGGGGACCTCCCACGAGGAACGGGGATAGGTGGTGGTATAGACCTCCAGGCATCCCGTGGCGTTGGCGACGATCACGCGCGGCCCGGCGGCCTTGAGCACCAGGCGGGCGCCGATGGCCTGGCCGCATCCCGCACATCCCGTATGCCCCGGCTCCATGAGGTTGATGATGCGCCCGTCCTGCAGCGGTGTCATCGCTCATCACCGTCCATGAGATCCTCGCGCAGGCCGCGGAACTCAACCCGGCAGGCGGGGTTGGAAGCCAGGTCCCGGGCCACCTGCTTGATGTCCCCCTTGGTTATATCTCTTCCCCCCAAACCCATGATGAAACTGGATATCTCGGGTGATTCCTCGCCGCAGAAGGCGGCGCGCATCTCCGAGCAGAGCGTCCCCTCCAGGCCGAGGGAGATGTCCTTCTCTATTACCCCCACCGTCTGCGCCTCCTTGATGGCGTCGTGCACGGCGCCGGTGGGAAAGGGGCGGAAGCAGCGCACCTTGATCAGGCCGACCTTGAGCCCTTCCTCGTCGCGCAACTCGTCGACGGCGTCGCGCATGGTGCCCAGTACGGAGCCCATGGAGACCAGCACCACATCGGCGTCTTTCGTGTCGTAGGTGTCGATAACGCCCGTGCCGCCGCGGCCGAAGGTCTCGCTGTATTCCTCGCACACCCTCCTGATCACCGCACGTGCCTCCATCATGTCCATGTGCACGTGGTAGCGGGTCTCCATGTAGGCGTCGGGGCCGACCATGGAACCCATGGTGAAAGGGTCGTCGGGGTCGAGACGGTAGGCGGGCGAGTAGAGTGGAAGGAAGCGGTCCACCTCGTCCTGCTCGGGCAGGTCCACCGGCTCCCAGGTGTGGGTGAGCACATACCCGTCCATGCACACCATAACCGGGATCATCAACTCCTCCGCGATCTTGAAGGCCTGGATATGGGTGTCCACCGCCTCCTGGTTGTCCTCCACGAAGAGCTGGATCCAGCCGGAATCCCGGATGGACACCGCGTCCTGCTGATCGTTCCAGATGTTGATGGGGGCGGACACGGCGCGGTTGGCGCAGGTCATGACCACCGGCAGGCGCAGGCCGGCGATGTTGAAGATGACCTCGGCCATGAGCAGCAGGCCCTGTGAGCTGGTCGCGGTGTAGGCGCGGCCGCCCACGGCGCTGCCTCCCAGTACGATGGAGGCCGCGCCGAACTCGCTCTCCGCCAGTACGTAGCCGGCGTCCAGGCGCCCGTCGGCAACCATCTGCGACAGGTCCTCGACGATATGGGTCTGGGGGGTGATGGGATAGGCGCATACGAGGTTGGGGCGGCACAGGCGCACGGCCTCGGCCACGGCTCTCGAGCCCTCCAGCATGACCCTCACGTCTTCACCTCCCCTTTCCCGTTGCGCTCCGGCCGGCCCTCACTCCGGCTCCGCCATCTCGCACCCTTCCTCGAGCACCATGTCTATGTCGTCGACCGGGCACTCATGGGCGCATATGCCGCATCCCTTGCAGTAGTCCAGGTTGACGTCGAACTTCTTCTTGTCTATCTGGTAGACGGTCCCCTCGGGGCAGCCTAGGAAGCACCTCTGACAGCCGATACACTCCTCCTGCTTGTATACGGGATGTTTCCCCCGCCACGCCCTGGTCTTGTTCTCCAGGCTGGTCCCGGGTCTGCCCCTGCGTCCCACGAAGATGCGCATCAGCCGCACTCCCCCAGTCGCTCGCAGGCCGCCCGCGTGGCCTCCGCCTCCTTTTCGCCCAGCTCGCCAGGGAACCTTTCCTTGATGGCCGCCACGACTGCCTCCAGTTCGACCAACCCCGTGGCGCAGGCGAAGGCGCCCACCATGACCACGTTGAAGATGGGGCGGCCTATGACTTCGTAGGCCACCTGCAGGGCGGGCACGGTGTAGATCTTGAATTCCTTCCCGATGGGCAGCTCCTCACCCGGACGGTTGGTATTGACGAGCACGGAACCGCCCGGCTTCAACCCCTCCATGATGTCGCTCGAGTAGAGCAGGCCGGCGTCCTGCACGATGAGGAAATCCGGCTCGTACACCTGCTGCCGCGTGCGGATGGGTTTGTCGTCGATGCGCACGAAGGCCACCACCGGGGCGCCCTGCCTCTCCGCCCCGAAACTGGGAAAGGCCTGGGCGTACTTGCCGTCGGCGAAGGCGGCCTGGGCCAGCAGCTCCGCCGCGGTGACGTTGCCCATGCCGCCGCGGCCGTGCACGCGTATCTCTTTCATCATCCTTCTCTCCAACTGGGTGTATCGACGCCGCCCTCAACGCTTTGGATATAAATAGAGGATTCCCAGTACCGTCACATGTTAAACGAAAGTGGCCTTAATCCTGCAGTTCGCCAAGTTATAATAGGGAGAATCGAGTTCAGCGAGATCAGGAGGGGGAGATGGCTGCTAAAGAATCTGTAGAGAACGGACCCGGCCGTTCGGACTTCGCCCTGCCCCCCGATTTCCTCTTCGGGGTGAGCAACGCCGCCTACCAGGTGGAAGGGGGTTACAACCTCCCAGGCGGCCCGTATAACAACTGGGCGGAGTGGGAGCGCGAGGGCAAGGTGGAGAAACCGGGGGAGACCTGCCGCTTCTGGGACAGGTACCGGGAGCACATCGACCTGGCGGCATCCCTGGGTTTGAACGCCTTCCGGTTGAGCCTGGAATGGGCGCGGCTGCAGCCCGCCGCCGCCGGGAAGGCTTCGCCTCCAGCGTGGGACGAAGCGGCGTGCGACCGCTACGCCGAGATGGTAGGAGCGGTGCTGGACGCGGGGATGGAGCCGGTGGTCACCCTGCACCATTTCACCCATCCCGCATGGTGCGGAGCGGACTTCTGGCTGGATGAGGGCTCACCGCAAGCCTTCGCAGGCTTCTGTGCCCATGCCGCCCGTGACGTCAATGAGCGCCTGGTCAAAGCGGGAAGGCGGCCCATACGCATCTGGGTCACCATAAACGAGCCCAATCTCCTGGGGTTGCTGACCTACGTCAGCGGGGAGCATCCCCATGGTAAGATGGGTATTTCCAGCGCAAAACGCGCTTTCGAGAACCTGACCATAGCCCATGTCCTGGCCTATAACGCACTCCACGATCTCTACGAGGAGATGGGCTGGGACACGCCGCGGGTGAGCTTCAACAACTATTGCATGTGTTTCTACCCCCTGGACAAAGCGGGCTTCGACCTCGTGCGGGCGCCGTCCCTGGGGATATCCAGATCCGGCCTGGAGGAATACATACGTGCGAAGAAGGAGGACTGGGACCGCAGGTTCTCCAGCCTGGCCGACGAGAGATGGGGCCACGGTTCGTTCCCGGCCCGTTACTATCGCTTCATCAACTGGGTATACGGCAAACTGACCAACCCCCTCGGCTCCAGGCGCGCCATCGAAGCGATCTACGCATCTCCGCGCACCGCACTAGTCGACTACCTGGGCCTGGACATCTACGACCCCTTCACGCCGGCCGCAGCTCCCAAGTTCCCCACCCCACGCCGCCTGAGAGAGAAGGAACCCCTGCTGCACACCCCGCTGTGGGAGAACCGCTACGATCCCCGTGAATTCGGCGGGGTCATCCGGGGCTACGCGGAGGGTGCCGGCTCGCTCCCCATCTACGTCCTGGAGAGCGGCATGTGCCACCGCCAGCCCAGGGACGCCGCGGCCATCCCCCGCAGCGACGGCCTTACCCGCGATGTCTTCCTCGAGCGCATGCTGGGCGAGGTCGTGTCGTGTATACGGGAGGGCATATCCGTCGAGGCCTATTCCTTCTGGTCCCTGACGGATAACTACGAGTGGGGGAGTTTCGAGCCCCGCTTCGGCCTGCACGAATACGACTTCTCGCGGGGTGAGATCAAGGAATCGGATGGACAGGGTATCCCGGCCGGCAAGGTCTACGGCGACCTCATAGCCGCCCTCAAGTCCGGTGGGACATAAGACTGGCACAGGGTAGCGAGAGCCAGGGCGAGTAGCCCTGTGGGGTCAGGTGCTGCAATTTGCCTATCCGGGGTTTCAAATGCCAGCGCAGCCATGCAGCAAAATGACAAGACTTGACCCCATTTCCCATTACTTATGACCAATGCTGGGGGGCAACTCCCTGAAGGACAATCCATCGGGCAAGCAGTATAATAATGGTGTAGGGCGAGATGGCCGCGGCGCGCGGAAGGGAAGCAAAAACAAGCCCACACTCCGGGGAGACAAAAGACAGGAGGTGGGATTTTTGTTTACCTCGAGGACTTTTATCATCTTCCTCATACCCGTTGTTTTCCTCGGCCTTCTCCTCTGGTTCGTGGCTTCAATTGACCTGGATGGCAGCGATGTAAAGGTCGCCGGGGCTCTGACTACACCCACAAGAGTGGAGCTTTCGGTAAATTCCTCCCACCTCACCAGTCAGAACGGCATGCGAAAACTGGTGGTGGAGATGGCCGGCAGGAATACCAGTTCCATAGACGTCAACCTCAACCCCGGGAATTTTCAACTGATCCTCGCCGCAAGCGACAACCCCACTGGCTCCATATCGACGCGCCGCGTGTTCAATCCCATGAACTACACTTCCAAGTGCGACGAAGCGCCCGCCAGCTTGTCCAGGATCCCGGTCGATGCCGTCCGTTCCGTTACCCTGGTCTTCTATGGAGAGACCCTGCCCAGTGGCGACGAATGGGATGATTATCTTCTGAGCCTGGAATACTACGACACGGCGACGCCTATAATGCTGAGCACTCTCCTGAACCCCACCGAGGAATAGGCTCATCTGAAGCGAGGATCAACGCGCCGGCATTGCTGCATCGGATCATTCCAGGGTGAAGCGCAAGCTCTCCGATACCTCCACAGGATCCCCCTCGTAGTAGTAGTACCAGAAGTGATAGAGGCCCAGGGTCTCGTCATTGCGTATCCTCGATACCGTGAGGAACACGGGATCAAGCCGGGAAAGGGTAGCGTTGCCGCTGTCGGCGAAGGTGGGGTCGAAGGGCACCCAGCCGTAATCCTCCAGGTAGACCTCGACCCAGTTGTGGGCATACAGGCCTTCATCGTCGTCCACGTAGTAGCCCTCGACGCTTTTTGCGGGGATGCCCCTGGCCCGGCACATGGCCACCATCAGGTCGGTATACTCGGTACAGTCTCCCTCCTTCGCGCACAGGGCCTTCGCCGCCCCCACCTCCCCGGGCTCGTACTCGCCATAGGACATGTTGGAGAGCACGAAGGCGAAGATCCCCTCCACGATCTCGAGGTCGCTGCCGCCCTGAATGTCCCGGGCCGCCTCGGCCACCCCGGCGTCGTCCTTCTCGAGATAGGTCTCCGCGACCAGAAAAGCCTCCAGGCCTTCCTCGACTCCCCCTCCTTCAACACCCCCCTCCTCCCGAGCTGCATCAAGGTCATAACCCAGGAGCAAAGCCTTGACCTCGATGCTCACCGTAAGATCTCCCTGTGGGTCACGGAATTCGAATCGCGCGTAGCGGTTCCCCTCCCTGTCGAAGATCTCCTGCGGCCGGGGATTAATATTCAAGTCGAGTACCTCCTGCCTCCGGTCCAGGGTTTCGGGCAGGACAACCGTGAACTCCACCAGCGAATCCTCCCCCATCAGGTGCAGGTCATAGCGGAAATCGAAGGATACCGTCATCTCACCGCCGGAAGATCCCCCGCCGATCCTGCCACCTCCCGATCCCGGGAGAAGACAGGGAAGAAGCACCGCCCACACCAGGGAGGCGCAGGCGATCAAAGCCACCAGGAAGATGAGCAAGATCGTGATGCGCCTTCTTCGCTTACCGGCGGGGAGAGGAGCGGGTTCGAAGGAGTCGGTTTCTCCCTCCTCCCCACCCGGGAGAGGCGCTATCTCGCTTTTACTTTCCTCTTCACGCTCCGGCATGCTATCACCACCTGTACGCCGGCAACCGGCTCCCTCATATCGGTTAATCGTCACCCGGCGTGCGCTCCTATAACATCTTCCCGGGCATATCCCGCGGCATGCTTTGTACATGGGGTTGCCGCGCTACGCTTGCAATGACGGCCAGGGGTTTGTCTTCTGATCCACCCAATGGATTTTCGGGTCAATGCTGAGGCTGAAATGCACTCTTCAGATCTCAGACCTCAGACCTCAAGAATGCCAGTCCTGGAGGGGCCGGACCTCCATGCCCCGTTCGAGCAGCGACTCCATGCCGTGCAGGGCGGCGCGCGCGGCGCTCATAGTGGTGATGAGGGGGATGTTGTAGAGGACGGCATAACTGCGGATGGACCACTGGTCCGAACGCGGCCTCTTACCGGAAGGCGTGTTTATGATCAGCTGCATCTCGCGGTTCTTCATATAGTCCACCACGTGGGGCCGCCCCTCGTGCATCTTGTTCAACACCTCGACCTCGATGCCATTGCGCTGCAATACTTCGGCCGTCCCCCGCGTGGCCAGGATGTTGAAGCCCAGCTCCGAGAGGCGGCGGGAGATATGTACGACGTCCCTCTTGTCGCTGTCCTTGACGCTGACGAAGATGTTGCCTTCCCGGGGCAGAAAGGAACCCGCGGCGAACTGGCTCTTGGCAAAGGCCATGCCCAGATCGCGGTCGATGCCCATCACCTCGCCGGTGGAGCGCATCTCCGGCCCCAGGATGGTGTCCACTCCGAAGAAGCGGTTGAAGGGGAGTACCGCTTCCTTCACCGCGATGTGGTCGATCTCCACCTCGCCGGTGATGCCCAGTTCCCCCAGGGTCTTCCCGATCATCAGTTTAGTGGCCACCTTGGCCCAGGAGAGACCGGTCGCCTTGGAGACGTAGGGCACGGTGCGCGAGGCGCGCGGGTTTACCTCCAGCACGTAGAGCAGCTCGTCCTTCACCGCGTACTGCACGTTCATAAGACCCACCACCTCCAGCTCCCTGGCCAGGGCGTAGGTGGCGTTCTTGATCTCGTCGACCATGGCTTCCCCCAGGGAGAAGGGCGGAATGGCGCAGGCGGAATCCCCAGAATGTACGCCCGCCTCCTCGATATGCTCCATCACCCCGGCTACCACCACGTCGCGGCCGTCGGACACCGCGTCGACGTCGATCTCCACCGCCTCCTCCAGGAACTTGTCGATGAGCACGGGGTGGTCGGGGGAGACCTCGGCTGCGCCCAGCATGAACTCCTCCAGGGACGGGTCGTCGTAGACGATCTCCATGCCCCGGCCTCCCAGCACGTAGGAGGGGCGCACCACAACCGGGTAGCCGATGCGGTGGGCCACCACCCGCGCCTCCTCGAAAGATCTGGCGGTGCCGTTCTCCGGCTGGCGCAGGTCCAATGCGTGCAGCAAGGCTTTGAAGCGGTCGCGGTCCTCGGCGCGGTCTATGGAGTCGGGGCTGGTGCCGATGATGGGAGCACCGGCGCGCATGAGGGACACGGCCAGGTTCAAAGGCGTCTGGCCGCCGAACTGCACGATGATGCCCTCGGGCTTCTCCCGCTCCACTATCTCCAGCACGTCCTCCATGGTCAGGGGCTCGAAGTAGAGACGGTCCGAGGTATCGTAATCGGTGGATACCGTCTCGGGGTTGTTGTTGACCATTATCGACTCGTACCCCTCTTCACGCAGTGCGAAAGAGGCGTGTACGCAGCAGTAGTCGAACTCGATGCCCTGCCCGATGCGGTTGGGTCCTCCTCCCAGGATCATCACCTTGGGCCTGGCGGCGGAGGCGTGGGGGCCCGCCAGCGGTTCCTCCTCCTGCTCGTAGCAGGAGTAGTAATAGGGGGTGTAGGCCTCGAACTCCGCGGCGCAGGTATCCACCAGCTTGTAGACCGGGCGGAGTCCGGCTTGCGCGCGCCGCTCCCGCACCGCCGCCTCGTCGCTTCCCGTGAGGGTGGCCAGCTGTACGTCGGAGAACCCGAGAGACTTGGCCCGGAAGAGCTCGGCGTCTTCCATGTCTTCCAGCCCGCGATCACGCAGGGAGTCCTCCATCTCCACTATCTCCCTGATGTTCTCCAGGAACCAGGGATCGACGTGGGATGTCTCGTACATCTCCCGTACGTCCATGCCCAACTTGAATCCGTAGCGGTAATAATAGAGGCGCTCCGCGTTGGGCGTGGCGAGCTTTTCCCTCACCACCTCCAACGCTTCCTCCCTCTGCTCCGGCGTGGTGATATCCGCGGGAACCATCAGCTCCTTGCGGTCGCTGCCCAGCCCGAAGCGGCCTATCTCCAGGGAGCGGATGCCCTTCTGCAGGGCCTCCTTGAAGGTACGCCCGATGGCCATCACCTCGCCCACCGACTTCATGGATATGCCCAGGGTGGGATCGGCGCCCGGGAACTTCTCGAAGGTGAAACGGGGTATCTTCACCACGCAGTAGTCGATGGTTGGTTCGAAGGACGCCGGTGTCTCGCGCGTGATATCGTTGGGGATCTCGTCGAGAGTATAGCCCACCGCCAGCTTTGCCGCGATCTTGGCGATGGGGAAGCCGGTAGCCTTGGAGGCCAGGGCGCTGGAGCGCGAGACGCGCGGGTTCATCTCGATGACCACCATGCGGCCGTCGCGCGGATCCACGGCGAACTGGATGTTCGAACCGCCCGTCTCCACCCCTATCTCTCGGATAATGGCGATGGACGCGTCGCGCATGAGCTGGTACTCGCGGTCGGTGAGGGTCTGGGCGGGTGCCACGGTGATGGAATCCCCGGTGTGGACGCCCATGGCGTCGAAGTTCTCGATGGAGCAGATGATCACGACGTTGTCCGCGAGGTCGCGCATCACCTCCAACTCGTACTCTTTCCAGCCGATGACCGATTCCTCGATGAGGATCTCCGAGATCATGGACGCCTCGATCCCCGCCGTGGCGATACGCTCGAACTCTTCAGCGTTGAAGGCGATGCCCCCGCCGGTGCCCCCCAGGGTGAACGCGGGGCGGATAATGACCGGGAAGCCCAACCCGGCCGCGACGGCGCGCGCTTCCTCCATGGTATGAGCGAGGCCGGAGAGGGGCAGGTCCAGGCCGATGGAAGCCATGGCGTCACGGAAGAGCTCACGGTCCTCGGCCTTGCGGATGGCCTGGTAGTTTGCGCCGATCATCTCCACGCCGAACTGGTCCAGGGCGCCCATCTCGGCCACCTTCACCGCGGTGTTCAGGCCGGTCTGCCCGCCCAGGGTGGGCAGCAAGGCGTCCGGCCTCTCCTTCTCTATGATGAGGGCTACCACCTCGGGGGTGATGGGCTCGACGTAGGTGCGGTCAGCCATCTCCGGATCGGTCATGATGGTGGCGGGGTTGGAGTTCACCAGCACCACCTCGTATCCCTCTTCCCTGAGGGCCTTGCAGGCCTGGGTGCCGGAGTAATCGAACTCGCAGGCTTGGGAGATGATGATGGGCCCGGAACCGATTATCAATATCTTGCGCAGGTCGGTACGTTTAGGCATGACCGTCACCCCGCCCGGCGCGCATGTCACGGATGAAATCCCCGAAGAGGTAGACGGCATCGTGGGGTCCCGGCGAATCCTCGGGGTGGAACTGCACGGAGTAAGCGGGGTAGCGCCGGTGGCGGAACCCCTCCAGGGTATCGTCGTTGAGGTTGACGAAGGTGGGTTCGGTCTCCCCCGCCAAGGCCTCCAGGTCCACGCAGAAGCCGTGGTTCTGGGCGGTGATGAGGATGTTCCCGCGGCGCATGTCCTTGACCGGCTGGTTGGCTCCGCGGTGTCCGAACTTGAGCTTGTAGGTGCTCCCGCCCAGGGCCAATCCCAGTATCTGGTGTCCCAGGCATATGCCGAAGATGGGCTTCACGCCCACCAGTTTGGATACCTCGCCGATGAGGTAAGTAACCGCCGCCGGATCGCCCGGTCCGTTGGAGAGGAAGATGCCGTCCGGCCCCATCTGCAGGACCTTCGCAGCGGTTGTGTCCGCCGGCACCACCACCACCTCGCAGCCCAGGTTGGCGAGGATGCGCAGGATGTTCTGCTTGATGCCGCAATCGTAGGCCACCACACGCAGGGGGCGTACCCCTCCGCCGGAGACCTCGGGCAGAACTCCCCTGCCCATGGGCGGGATGCGCGCATCCTCCCAGCGGTAGGGCTCGCCGCAGGTCACCTCGGCCACCAGGTCCACACCCACGTAACCGGGCGCCTCGTCCAGCTTGCGCTTGAGCGAATCCAGGTCTGTATCCTCGGAGGAGATGATGCACATCTTGGCCCCCAGGGACCTTATATGCCTGGTCACCGCGCGCGTATCCACTCCCTCCACGCCCACGATACCGTTTGCGCACAGGTACTCGTCCAGCGACTGCGTGGCTCTCCAGTTGGAGGGATAGCGGCAGCACTCGCGCACCACGAAGCCCTCGACCTGCGGGCGGGGCGATTCCAGGTCCTCGGCGTTGACGCCGTAGTTGCCAATGAGGGGATAGGTCATGGTGACTACCTGGCCCTTATAGGAGGGGTCGGTGAGGATCTCCTGGTAGCCGGTCATGCTGGTGTTGAAGACCAATTCACCCGTCCGCGTCCCCCGGGCTCCGAAGGGGGTGCCGGTGAAGTACTTACCGTCCTCGAGCAGGATGATAGCCTTGTTCATACTCCCAGTTACCATCCTCCCACCGAAACCATCCCGGGGTCACATTGACATCTCATGGAATAAGTGGGCGGAGCGGCGGCCGTACCGTCAAGAACGAAGGATGCCTTATCCGGGTGTCTTTTCCGCCTATAAAAATGCCCCGAGGCCGTCTCGAGGCATGCATCGCTTTTTATATAGTATCTGTCCGGCATATAGTCGCTCCCGCCTCCCGTCGTTGGTGCCTCGATCCAAATATACGATCACATTCGAACGCCCCTGCATCCCCACGGTGACGCTCTCGGTGCAGATCGTATATGCGGACCGGAGCACCCAGGTCTCCGTCTATTATAGGGAAAGGCGCCGACTCGCGGAAGGCCGAAATCCGCCTCGGGGTCAGGCCTCAAACCAGGCGTGACCCCGAGGCTTGATTGTCTTGACGGTTTGGGGGTCAGAGCATAGAATTCTTGTGATATTTATCACACAACGGCGTGTGATGCAGACGATGTCGTCACATGATGGCCTCGTCTTTTTATTTTCGGCTAAAGGAAGGATGAAAACACAAATGAAGAAGGAGTTGAGCCCGGAAGTAGTCGCGGTGGAAAAACACGGGGCCGAACGAAGCCACCTCATCCGGATCCTCCACGAGGTCCAGAGGGAGTACAACTACCTTCCCGAGAAGGCTTTGCGGAATATCGCAGCCATGATGGATATCTCGTTGGTGGACGTATACGGAGTGGCGACTTTTTTCCGGTCTTTTTCTCTGGAACCGAAGGGCAAGCATATGGTCACCTGCTGTATGGGCACTGCCTGCCATGTCCGCAACTCCGGCGGGGTGCTGGACGAGGCGAAACGGCACCTGGGCATAGAACCCGGTGAGACCACCGGGGACATGCTCTTCTCCCTGGAGACGGTGAACTGCCTGGGGGCATGTGCCCTGGGACCTGTCGTAGTCGTTGACGATAAGTATTACGGTGAGATGACCCCTGCAAGAGTAAGAAAGGTTTTGAAAAAGGTCGCGGAAGAGGAAGGGCGTGGTCAAGATGACCAGGATTGACTCGCCATCCGCTCTGGAACACTACCGCCGGGCGATCAAGGAAAAGCGGGCGAAGTACGTGAAAACCGTCTCCGTTTGCGGCGGCACAGGCTGCCAGGCCCACGAATGCGGCGCTGTTTACGAGGCCCTCAGGGCCGCGCTGGACGAGAACGGGCTCGCCAAAACGGTCGAGTTGAGGCAGACCGGATGTCACGGATTCTGCGAAATGGGCCCCCTTATGGTCATCCAGCCATCAGGCATCTTCTACAAAAAGGTCAGCCCCGAAGATATTGAAAACATCGTCGAGGCCAGCCTCAAAGGCAACAAAGTCGTAGAGGAGCTCGTCTATGAGGACCCCGTGAGCGGCGAGGACATCAAGAAGGAATCCCAGATACCCTTCTACAAGAAGCAGAAGCGCTTGCTCATGAGCATGAACGGCAAGATCGACCCCTGCAATATCGAGGATTATCTCGCGCAGGACGGCTACTCCGCCCTGGTCAAGACCCTCTTCGAGATGGAGCCGACGGAGGTCATCGACGAGGTGGAGAATGCAGGCCTGCGTGGTAGAGGCGGCGCAGGGGTTCCCACCGCCAGTAAGTGGAAGGCCGCCCGCAAGGCCATAGCCCGGGACGGCATTAAGTACGTGTTATGCAACGCGGACGAAGGAGACCCGGGCGCCTACATGGACCGCAGCCTCCTGGAGGGCAATCCCCATGCCGTACTCGAAGGCATGATCATTGGAGCCTATGCCATCGGCGCCAATGAGGGATATATATACGTCCGTCACGAGTACCCGCTGGCCGTCGACAACCTGCTTGTGGCTATCGACCAGGCCAGGGAGCTGAACCTTCTGGGCGATGACATCCTGGGGTCCGGATTCTCTTTCGATATAAACGTGAGCATCGGCGGCGGCGCGTTCGTATGCGGTGAGTCCACCGCACTTATGGCCTCCATCGAGGGGCGTATCGGCGAGCCGAGGGTAAAACACATCCACACCGCCGAAAAGGGCTTGTACCAGAGGCCTACCAACTTGAACAACGTCGAGACCTGGGCCAACGTGTCCCTCATCATCAACCAGGGTGCCGCCAAATATAAGAGAGTGGGGACCAAGAACAGCACCGGGACCAAGATATTCTCCCTGGTGGGAGCGATCAACAACACCGGCCTGGTGGAGGTGCCCATGGGCATCACCCTGAGGGAGATAATCTACGACATCGGTGGCGGCGTACCCAAGGGCAAGAAATTCAAGGCGGTGCAGACGGGCGGTCCTTCCGGAGGCTGCTTACCCGAAAGCCTGCTCGATACACCCGTCGACTTCGACCGCCTCTACGATGTAGGCTCCATGATGGGCTCGGGCGGGATGATCGTCATGGACGAGGGTACCTGCATGGTGGATATAGCCCGCTACTTCGTCGACTTCCTCTGCGACGAATCCTGCGGTAAATGCGTGCCCTGCCGCGAGGGTCTGAAGCAGATGCTCTATATTATCGAGGACATCACCGAGGGCCGGGGGACGCTCGAGCAGCTCGACCTCCTCAAGGAGCTGGCCGAGGTCATGCGCGACACCTCCCTGTGCGGGCTGGGCCAGACGGCGGCCAATCCCGTCCTCTCCACGCTCGAATACTTCGAGAACGAATACCTTGAGCACATCAAGATGAAGAAGTGCCGCGCCGGGGTATGCAAGTCCCTCATCACTTTCAACATAAACCCCAAGAAGTGCACGGGCTGCATGCGTTGCCGCAAGGCCTGTCCGGTGGGGGCCATTAAGGGGAAGAAAAAGGAGGCGCACATCATCGTGCAGGAGAAATGCGAGAAGTGCGGCATCTGTTTCGAGGTCTGCGAATACAAAGCGGTTGTAAGGAAGTGATGATATGGTCAATCTGATCATCGACGGCCAGTCCGTCGAAGCGGAAGAGGGTTGGACGATCCTGGAGGCGGCCAAGTACTACGGGATCGACATACCCGCCCTTTGCTACTACGAAGGCCTGACGCCGACCAGCGCCTGCCGCGTATGCGTGGTGGAGATAATCCGTGGCGGCCGCTCCCGGCTGTCCGCCTCATGTTCCTACCCGGTGCAGGAAGGTATAGAGGTCCGTACCAACTCTAAAAAGGTAAAGAGGGCTCGCAAGGTGATCATCGAGCTCCTGCTGGCCTCCTGCCCCAACTCACGCACCCTGCAGTGCCTGGCATCGAAATACGGCGTCACCAAGATAAGGTTCAGGTCCGAGGACCGGGGCTGCATACTCTGCGGCCTCTGCGTGCGCATGTGCGAGGAGCAGATGCAGGCGGGGGCTATCGGTTTCGTATACCGGGGCGTAGGCCGCGAGGTGGCCATGCCCTTCCATACCAAACACGAAGCGTGTAGGGAATGCGGCGCATGCCTGTATATATGCCCGGTCTGCGAACTGCCCTGCCGGGGCCCCATGCAGCCGGGCGAGCTCTGTAATGCCTGTCTTGACACCGTGCAGCTGGAAGCGTTTCCCTGCAAGGATTAGAGGATGAAGGAGGAATCTTAGAGATGACCATGACCAAGTACAACAGGTCCGCGGCGACCCTGTCCAAGAACCGCACGCCGGACAGCGTCAGCCCCTTCAGCGGTATGTGCGCTACCTGCGTCGAGGGCTGCATCGGGATGTGCGAGATCGGCAAGTCGGCCTACCGGGGCCCCGAGCTGATTTACCCCCAGCCCTTCGGGATCATGACCGCGGCTTCCGAGAAGGATTACCCCATCGATCTCTCTCACTTCAGCATCATGGGAAGCGCTGTCGGAGCCTACGGCGTGCCCGCCGACAGCGAACATGCGGTGTTCACCAATGTAAACCTGGAGACCACCATCGGCGACAAGAACCCCCTCAAACTGAAGCTCCCCATCGTCGTCCCCGGACTCGGCTCCACCTACGTGGCCAAGCGCAACTGGGACGGCCTGGCCGTCGGCGTAGCCATCTCCGGCTGCGTCCTGACCATCGGCGAGAACGTATGTGGCATGGACGATGATGCGGTCATCAAAAAGAACCGCATCGTCAAGTCACCCGATATGGAGAGCCGTATCAAGGCGTTCCGCGACTGGCAGGTCAAGGGATACGGGGACATCGTCGTACAGTTCAATGTCGAAGATACCAAGTTGGGCGTGCCCGAGTACGTGCTCACCAAGCTGGGCGTGGAGACGGTCGAGCTCAAGTGGGGCCAGGGAGCCAAGGACATCGGCGGCGAGGTCAAGCTGAGCACCATCGAGAAGGCCCGCTCCATGAAGAAGAAGGGCTATATCGTTCTCCCGGACCCCGACGATCCCGAGGTCGAGGAGGCTTTCCGGGTAGGCGGCGTAAGGGAATTCGAGCGCCACTCCCGCCTGGGTATGGTGACCGAGGACGGCTTCGCGGAGAGCGTCAAGATGTTGCGCGACATGGGCGCGAAGCGCGTCTTCCTCAAGACCGGAGCTTACCGGCCGGTTGACCTGGCCCGCGCCGTGAAGTACGCCTCCGACAACCGCATAGATTTCCTCACCGTGGACGGCGCGGGCGGCGGCACCGGCATGAGCCCCTGGCGCATGATGAACGAGTGGGGCATCCCCACCGTAGAGCTGTGCTGCCTCACTTACGAGTACGTCGATTACCTGGCCAAGCAGGACAAATACGTACCGGACGTAGCCTTCGCCGGCGGCTTTACCCTCGAGGACCAGATCTTCAAGGGCTTCGCCCTGGGAGCCCCCTACGTCAAGGCCATCGGGATGGCCCGGGGACCGCTGTGTGCGGCCATGGTCGGTAAAACGGTGGGCAACCGGGTGGAGAACGCCGACCTCCCGGTGTATATCGAGAGGTACGGGAACACCATGGAGGAGGTCTTCTACTCCGGCGTCAAGCTAAGGGAGCAGTACGGCAAGGATTTCGAGAAACTCCATCCGGGCGCCATCGGCGTATACACCTACTACCAGCGCCTGGCCCAGGGGCTGTCGCAGCTCATGTGCGGCGCGCGCAAGTTCGCCCTCGAGTACATCACCAGGGACGACCTCGCCGCCCTGACCAGGGAGGCCTCCGAGATCTCCGGCATCCCCTACGTCACCGAGCTGGACAAGGAAGAGGCCTGGGAGATACTCAAAGGCTGAGCCCGCATATAGACAGAACGCAAGCGCATAAAAGGCCGGCTTCACAGCCGGCCTTTTATACGTCCGGCATAGGGGTCGGCCCTGGACTTATGCCCGAGAAAGCCGAGAGGAGCAGGGGGGAAGAAGCAACTTGTCACTTTTATCCCCAAGTATGGACGCTGGGCGCACGGCTCAGGCAGACCCCTATGCCTTGACTCCCGGCTCGGGCATAAGTCCAGGGCCGACCCCTATGCCTTGACTCCGGGGCTTCAGTCGATGTCGCCGATGTCGGCGAGGATGATCGCTTCCGCTATCTCACGCATACTCTTGCGGGTGTTCATGGACTTGCGCTGCATGCGGCGGTAAGCCTCGTCTCCCGTTATACCCCGGCTGCGGGCGACGACGTCCTTTGCCCGCTCCACCAGCTTGCGCGTCTCCAGCTCCTCCTGCACGATGCGCGTTTTCACCAGGAGTTCGGTGTTCTCGATAGCCACCGCCGCCTGGTTGGCGACGGAGGTCAGGAGGCTGATATCCTCGGGGCCGAACTCCCGCGGTGTGGCGGTATAGCAGTTGAGCACTCCAATCATCTTGCCCTTCACGCACATGGGAACGGAGAGCAGCGAGCACAGACCTTCCTTTATCGCTATCTTCTTGTTGATATAGCGGGGGTCTTCCTTGACATCCCATATCTGGATCGGCTTGTTCTCCAGGGCCACCAGACCCGCGACGCCCTCCCCCAGCCTGACAGTGGGTTTGTTCAGGTAATCCTCGCTCACCGACTGGGTGGCGCGTATCTCCAACCTCTGCTCTTTCTCGTTGAGGAGCAGCAGCGAGCAGATATTGGAGTCCATGACCTCGGCCGTGACCATGACGATGAGCTTGAGGATATCCTCGAGGTAGAGATCGGAGACTATAGCCCTGCTTACCTCCTCGAGGGCTTCGAGCTGTTTCTTCTGGAAAGTTCTCTCCGGCAACTATCCTCCCACGGTCAATGGTGGATGTCCGGGGGCACCCGGCGATGTGTATTACCCTTCATCTACGTCACCGATGAATTCGCTTATCTCCGAGGTGAAGTCGGACCAGTTGATGATAAGATCCACGGCTATCCAGCCTACAAATACCCATCCCCAGATGGGGTAGTGGACGAAGGAGAGGATGATGGGCACGGCGGCCACGGGCGCTGCGACCGCCATCATCACCGATTTCTTGGTCCATATGAAGGCGGTAACCGCCGCATATATTCCATAGAAGAAGAAAGGCCAGAAGGGCAGGTACCCCGCGGCGATGAAGTAGAGAAGGCCCGAGTAGATCATAATCATGTCGGTGGCGAAGTCCATGTCGCCGATCCATGTCTTCTTGCCGCTGGAATCCATGCGCGCCATTTTCCCGTCCAGGACGTCGGTGGTCCAACCGATGAGGGTAAGGCATACCACAAGGGGAAGGAGCCCCCGGTCGGCCAGGATGGCGCATAACACTATGAGCAGGCTGAGGAAGAACCGCACGCCGGTCAACACATCTGCGATGACCTTGGCGTTCTCTATCGCCCATGCTTTCGTGCCGCCTTCTTTCATAGAGGTTATTCTAACGCAGCCGCCGCGGGGTGGAAAGCCGAACGCTCAATCCGTGACTTCCTGCATGTGAACCGGAAACAGACCGGGGATACAAATCCACGATATCTGGTACCGCTCATCCATGCGACTGCGTGGCGCTGCGGAAAGCGAAGTACCACGTATTCTCTCCAGTGTTTAATGCTCAGCGCAATCCACGGCGCCGGTGACGTATGGATACCTTTGCCGTTAGAATAGACTTGCTTCTTGCCAAGGATCCCAGGGGGGACGAAGGGGGGATCATGAGAAGGAACCTTATTAGAAGGGACTGGCGCACGCTGCTAGCGGCCGCCTATGTCTGGCAGCCGGTGACCGACCTCTGGGCCAAGACCACGGCCTGGCCGGTGGTGGGCAAGCTCTCCGGTTGGATCGTCAACAGAAACCACTACGACGTGACCTTTATCCCCGTCAACCAGGAACTCGAGGATGACGGCTCCACGGTAGTCCCCAAGCAGGTGGTGGAGGAGATGATCCGCCGCTCCTGCCACCGCGTTATCCTGCCCATCTGCCTGTGCCGTGTGGGATGCCGCTGCCAGGATTATCCCATGGAGATCGGGTGCATCTTTCTGGGCGAGGGAGCGAAACAGATCGACCCGAGTATCGGAAAGGCGGTCACGGTTGAGGAAGCCCTGGAACACATGGAGCGTTCCATCGCGGCCGGCCTCATCCCCCAGATCGGGCGCGTGGACCCCGATCCCTTCATGCTGGGGGTGAAGATGAGGGATTGGGAGCGCTTCCTGACCCTGTGCTTCTGCTGTACCTGCTGTTGCATCGCCATGCGCAATCAGCTCTCCTGGGACCCGGACATGCGCGGGCGCATGCACCGCCTGGACGGCTTGAGCATAGAGATCGGCGAGGAATGCGACGGTTGCGGAAAATGCGCCAGGCGCTGTTTTGCGCAGGCCATCGTCATCGAGAATGAGAGAGCCCGCATTGGCGATGACTGCAAGGGCTGCGGCTTATGCGTGGAGGTCTGCCCCCGCGATGCGATAAGCATAAACGTGACGGATGGAGACAGGATGCTGGCCGAGGCTTTGCGGAGGATCGAGAGCTACGCCGACGTTACTTGAGCCCTTTCAGCCCATGCTGGAGCTGAGCTGGCTGAACCAGGACGGCAGATCGATCTTCTTCGTCCGCTGTTCCGCCTTCAGCTTGATCGATACTACGTCCTGCGCTTCCCTCTCCTTCTTCACCAGCACTGCATTGGCGCAGATCTTTATGGGGGTATCGAGGTTGCTGGCGTAGGTCATCATGTCCTCCCAACCCTCGGTATCCGCCCCCACCTCGTTGAATATCTCCTCCAGGGCGGAGACGATACTCGGGATAAGAGGGCAGAACTTCTGCTCGAAATAAACGCTCTGCTGTTCGTTGAGCGTACATAGGGGGGTATCGAGGAAGCTGACGACGGACGGGGGAACGTTCACCCCCTTCTGGCCCAGCTTGCTGGTCAGCCTGCGGGTAAAGAAACTCGTCTTGACGGCGGGATTCGCAGTGCGTTCCTCGCCGGCGCCCGTATGCCCTTCCATCATCTCTTCTCCTCCCGCAACAGCACATCCCATGCAGAGCGGCGCTGCGAAATTGAGCCTTAAAACCGGCTGTTCCGGTCCCTTGAGGCGGCGACATGACGTGCCGCGCATCTCTCTCCAACCTGATTGCAAGCTTGTTTTGGTGGTAATATATATGCTAACTGACAGTTACTAATCGGCAAGGTCCGTACAGTTCTTTAATAATTGTCTATAGCAGAACAAGATTGCCCGGAAGCTTTTGGAGGTAAATTATGGAAGGCTTAATGGCCGTTGTGATATCGGGGGCCATCGCCGCCCTGTTTATCGCCCTTGGCCTCCCGCTCGCCTACAGAAAGATCCCACCCAACCGGTGGTACGGGTATCGCGTTTCGCGCTACCAGTTCGAGGACGACGAGATCTGGTACGCGATAAACAGGAAGGGCGGCGTGCATCTCGTCTTCGCGGGGGCCGCTTGTCTCGTCGTAACCGCCGTCTCCATTCTGTTCACGGGCAACCCGGACGCCCAGCTGGTGATCATGGTCATACTCACCGCTTTGTTAATGGCCTTCATCGCCTACGAGATCACCTGGTCCGTGCGCGCCGCGCGGCGATTGGCCCGCGATAAAGGTCTGGCAAAGGGAGACGGAGCGGACAGTGATTAGCCGCATCAATGCGGCGGCGGGGTGGTGGTCAGCTTGGAGAGGGGACGGCGGCTGCAGTAGGGTATAAAACCCTGTTCCCCCGAGAGAGCATAGGCCTGGTTCGCCTCCTCCACCGCGTACTCGCAATCGAACACCGGAATCCCCCGGCTTAGATAGATCCCGAGGAGTTCGAGGTAGTATTCGCTGGTCTCCGGGTCCTGGGGGATATCCGCTCCATCTGGGTCATCCCAATCGTCGAAGGTGGTGCCGTCGAACCAGATCGCCTCCTGGACTATGGCGTCTATATACGATAGGGTCTCCGGCTTCTCCCCACCCAGGGCGGCGGCGTTCTGCTGCACGACCAGGAATTCGGGGTTCCTGCTTCGGCCGTAATCCCCTATCTCCTTGACGAACCGGGCCATCTCCTCCACAGGGTCCACCCCCTGCGCCCGGGCCGCCTTGCTCACATCGGGGTCCTCGTACCCCTCCACCCAGTCCAGGTACACGCCGTCGAACCCGTGCCGCAATACCTCGTCCAGGGCGCTGACGTAATCCTGGTCCGTCCGCGAGCCGGCGTTCTCTCCGTAGATGATGATGTCCTTCCATGCCGGGTCCCAGAAGGCGACGGGGTAGTTGCCTTCCCAACCGTCCGGGTCGGGGGCGACGATGAAATCGGGCCAGTCTGGCGGGAAAGGTTCCCCCGGCTCCCACCCGCGGGACCATGTCCAGTACCACCGCCAGTCCTCCGCCTCCCCGATATCGATATATGCGAGAACCAGCTTGCGGTGGACGCCGTCGGAAGCCGTTGAGTCCTTGAGCATCTCGACCATCCCCGCCGTGTCGAAGTCCTTTTCACCGGAAGACCAGTCGGTGCAGGTCGGTTCGAGCACCAGCATGTCATAGGCCGATTTCTCCAGTTCTCGCACCGCTTCCGGCTCGCTCAATCCCTGTAGCTGATAGGCCCAAGTCATGACCTCATCTATCGGCAGGGGGGTTCCCGAAGGCTCCTGCCTTTTCACCGTTTCCGCACTGTCGCCGCATCCGGCCTGCAGGCAAAGTATGGCAATGATGCAAAGGGCAATCGCTATCGGCTTGAAACCATTCATGCTGGCCTTCACCAATACACCTTTCTATCGATTCTCCTACCCTGCGAATCTCGATCAGATCCGACCTCTATGAGTCAAAACGAGTTAACCTTCCTATGGTCGGAATCAACAGTCATTCCATTGCGTTCTTGCAGCCAACAAATCAATCATATACCCACAGCAGCGATTTCCTCTCGCTGAATAACTCGTGGCCGGGAATTCTAATTGTCGCTGATCAAACTCGGTAGAAGCCAAAAGGTCCGCTCTTTGCAGGATCAATCTCCCGATATGCCCGGGTGCTGCTTGTGCCCCGCTGCGTGGTATCATATAATTTGAAATCGCGCGTGAGGATTGAAAACAAAATAGCAGGTAAAAACGCTGATAAAGAGTTCATTCCCCGGTAGCTCAACCGGTAGAGCGGATGGCTGTTAACCATTAGGTTGGGGGTTCGAGTCCCTCCCGGGGAGCCAGCAAACCAAGCGAGGCCGAAAGGCCTCGTTTTTTTATATGATCTATTTGGAAAAGGAAGTGCTTAAAGCCGACATTAGATAAATACAATGGCCGAGCGTCCAGACCACTCACAGCCTTGTCATTTTGCATGTCTTACATAAAAACTATCCCGTATATGATCATGGTAAAGAACAATCTCAACGGGATGAATACCAACAGGAATATTTTTTAGTAGAAGACCCAAATCTTTATCTTTTCCCATAACGTATTACCCTCCCGGAAATCCCTTCTGTCACTCACAATATAGGGGTTTTCTTTCTTTGTTGTTGGTACACCACATAATATTAATGAGGGAGTGATAATGAGTAGAGAGTAGCATATGCTTTCTTTCAGGGAATCTAATACTATGAATACCATTGATGCAAGAATTGCTGCGATTAATAATCCAGTTCTCTTCCAGCCCAACTCCGTTAGATCTCTGCATATCATTAGGCGCCAGCCGAAACGATAGATGCCAATGCTAACAGCTGCTAATGAAGCCAAAACCAGGTATATGTTCTGGATAGTATTGTTTATCATTATTGCAGTCATTGTTAATGGCCACTCCTTGCTGGAACATTATTTTATCGACATTCCCATATACGCCCTCCAATGCCCCTATTCTAGCACCCCTCAATATCTCTCATGAAATTGCTCTAGTACTCATGGATCATTCATAATCTCGGCCATCTGTAGTATCCCCGCTATCACAATTTCCCTTCTCAGGCCATAAATCGTGGTTCTAACTTCGTCCACTACGGGGAGCCAGCAAACCAAGCGAGGCCTCAAGGCCTCGCTTTTATTCTTAGAACTATCTCGAATAAGAACTGGATAGATTTAAAAGGTAAATATTATCTTGCTTATCCTTTCTCTACAGATTCCTCCAGATATCCCAGCAATATTTCTCTATCACCTGGATCAACTGCATACAAATTAGCTCTAGCCTTTGTGCCATCTTTTAAAATTATTAAGAGGCTGGTCTTTTTTTACAGAATAGTCGGATATTTCACTTAGCTTGATGCTTTGGTAAATAACTGGGGTTATTGGAAACAAGTAGAATTTCAATTCTCCATTTTCGAGCTTGATGAAAGGTTTCCTAAACGAAAAAGCTATCATTAGGAGAATAATAATTGAGAAAACAACTGAGACAATCAGCCACGTCCAATTCTCAAGTACAAGCTGAATAAATATATCAACGAATGGAATAATAAAGATTACCAATAAGCAGGCACGATAGAAATTACTCCAGCCAAATGTACGATTCTCTTCCGATATTGTTTGCTCGGTTTTCCCCACATTCACCTCCTGATGCAGATACTATGATTACCTATCAGGATTCCTCGTCAAACCGATTTAGATCCTATAGATGATCCAGGGATTCAGCTCCTGAAGTCATCGCTGGTATTATAATTCCCCTGCTCAGAGCATAAATCCTGGTTCTAACTTCGTCCACCACGGGGAGCCAGCAAACCAAGCAGGAGCTTATGCTCCCGCTTCTCTTTTTTATACATTCACTATGGGCAATGATTGCTATTCTTCCTGGATTGTCATTTGCACAGGTGCCAAGCCTTCCACAAAGCTATGTACATCATGAAATTGTGGCTCAATGCAAAACTCCCCTGTCCCGTTAATAAAGCCCCATTTTTCATTCATCAATACGGCAGCCAATCCATCAGAGAAGCTATCAGCACCATCGGCTATCGGTTCCAATATCAAATCACCATGCCTATCGATGAAGCCACATCGACTGCCCACAACAACCATCGCATATCCCTCGGAAAAGGCATATGCATTCCCATATAATGACTCACCGTTATACTCTCGTGGCTCAATTACGATATTTCCAGATCGGTCAATATATCCACGGTCATTATAGCCAAGCTCATCGTTGAAAAGATTCACCAGTGCTAGGCCTTCAGAAAGATTGACTTTGAGCACATCCAAATGTGTCTCGTACCTATACCTAGGTTCGATGACCCAATTTCCATCCGTATCAATATATCCCCATAGATGGTCACTCGATACAGCCGCAAGGCCTTCGTGAAACTCACCTGATTCATCGCTCTCTGTCCTAATCACCATCTCTCCTGTATGGTCGATATAACCAACTTCTATCTCTTCATTTTCTCCATCGATTTCTCTCCACACCCTGGCCAGTCCATCAGAGAAACTCGAAGCATAGTTGTATTTTGGTTCGATAATCATGCTTCCATTTCTATCTACATAGCCATACTTTTCATTGAGTCTTACCGCTGCCAGACCTTCAGAAAAACCGCTAGCATCGTCATAGGTGGCTTGAATAACAACATCTCCGTTCTTGTCGATAAACCCGCATTTGTTACCATTAATAAAGACAGCTAAGCCTTCTTTAAAATGCCGAGGATCATCATAGCGCGCCTCATCATAACCCACACTTTCATATTCGTATTGGGCTTCGATTACTATGTTTCCCTCTTCATCAATATAGCCGTATCTTCCATCAATCTTTACTAAGGCCCGCCCCTCCGAGAAAGGCCATGCTTCGTCAAATCGTGGCTCGATAACGACGTTGCCTTTCTTATCTATATAGCCCCATTTCTTTTGTGTAATCTGTGTTTCCTTATCATCACCATTCCTGCATCCATTGGCTGTTATCAAGAGCGAGAGGGTAATACAGAAAAGGGTGAGGATAGCTAGTGTCATTTTCCTGGTCATTGAACCATACATTTCATCACTCCCACATGCCCATATTCGTTCTAGGGAGCTATTTTACCATCTAGTAGATGGGCTGACTTCTCTATCGATCACCCGACAGGGTCAATTTTCGTGCATCGGGAATTGCGAATTCCCTGCTCAGGACCCAAATCCTGGTTCTAACTTCGTCCACTACGGGGAGCCAGTAAACCAAGCGAGGTCTCAAGGCCTCGCTTTGCTTTTATCCTGCCGCTTCCGCCTCCCTGGATATATATGAATACCTTGAAGACAATAATACCCTCTACGCTATGCAGGAAACCACTGCTTAGACGCATCAACATGCTCACTTGTTGGTAAAATATCAGCATCAGGAGGTGCATATGATAAATACCGGAGTAGGTAAGTCAGCATCCGGGAGCCAGTGCCTATGGGCCTGCGCAAGCTGATCTTCGACGGCTTCAGGTTCCCCGTAAGCCCTGTGGGGCTGGCCCGCAGGTACCGGCGCGCGCTCCGCTGGCTGGGAGGGGTCTGGCCGGTGGACCGCATCGGCGCCTCCATCATGCGGAGGAACACCTTCAGCTGCATCCCCGTGGGCGAGAGCGTAACGGTGCCCCCGGACTCGCCTGTCCCCGAATCGATAGTGGAGGGCTTGATCGAGCGGGCCTCGCGGCGCTTTATCGTGGACCACTGCTTCTGCCGCTCCTCCTCGGGCTGCACAGAACACGACCCTGGCATCGGCTGTCTCTTCCTGGGGGAGGGTACCCGCCAGCTGGACCCGGCCCTGGGGCGCGAAGCCGGCGTCGAGGAAGCACGGGAGCACCTGCGCAGGGCGGTATCCTCAGGCCTGGTCCCCTGCGTCGGGCAGGCCTGGGTGGATGCCCGCGCCTTCGGGGTCAGCGACTACCGGCGCTTCATGACCGTCTGCTTCTGCTGCTCCTGCTGCTGCCTTATCGGCTTGCTGCCACACCTGCAGCCCGAGGCGATGCGCATAATGGTAAGGCTGGAGGGGGTCCGCGTCGAGGTGGGAGAGGACTGCGACGGCTGCGGGGTATGCCAGGATTCCTGCATCTTCTCACAGCTCCGTCTGGAGGGCGGGCGCGCCGTCGTCGGGGACGACTGCAAGGCCTGCGGGCGTTGCGCAGCCGCCTGTCCCCGCGGTGCTGTCCGCGTCCGCGTGGAGGACCCGGATTATGTCCGCCTGTGCCTGGAGCGCCTGGGCAGGCGGGTGGACATCGGCTCCGCCAGCTGAAGAAACGGCTGAGGGAACGAATACACCCTAATAGTGATATTATTATAGCACCCTACAACATCTCTCATTAGAGGTCTTCAGGCTTTACTATATACCTTCGGAATCCTAAATTCCCTGCTCAAACAATATATCCTGGTTCTGACTTCGTCCACTACGGGGAGCCAAGCAAAGCAAGCCTGACCGAAGGGGTCTCGCTTTTCTTCAAAACTACATATAATAGCGCATGTGCATCAGAAAATATCGCCTATCTCAGCACTTTTATAGTCACGGTGAGGTCACCGTCGTCGGTAAAATCCCATTCATGGGTGGAGTTCTCCACACGGTAAGCCATCTCCACCAGGGCCTGGATGGCCCCCACCATCAACAGGTGCAGGCAGGAGTTCTGGATGGTCAGGGTAAGCCCCTGCCTGTCCCCTTCGAATTGGGTGAGGTTGCCCACGCCGCGTACGGCGATCATTCGTTGGAAAGCGTCTGCGTCCCTCCTCCACTCCTCCACAGTCCAGGCTGACCTGATATAGCGCCTCTGTGACTCTATGGCCATCTCCGGGATGACCTCCCCCAGCTCCGCCTCCAGGTCGTCGAGGACCGCCTCCATGGCCTCGGGGCCGAATATGGCCATCCTCCTCCCCGTCAAGTTGTCGATGATGGTGCCAGCCTCGAGGTCCCATTTACAACGGGAGACCTCTAAGGGGATGCCGCAGGTCGAACAGCGCTCGAATTCGATGTCCCCGGGCTTGAAGTCATAACGCTTCCTTCTCAATCTCTCCTTCAACTCCAACGGATGGCTGCCGGGGTAGACGGTTACCGCGTAGGCATTCTCCCCAATTAACTCGTGCTCGACGCGCATATTCGTCTGCTCGAAGCCCTCTACCGATCCAAGCATCTCGGCGGGATAGAAAAGCATGGAGTGAGGATTGCTGATGACCAGGGTACGCCAGGCGAAATCCTCTCCCTTTTCCCAAAGATCGCTTAAATGGATATTCCCGTAGCCGTAGACCCTGCCTATCTCGTCTACCTGCAGGGTGTATCCCTTCCTCATCTCAAGGAGTCTTTTGCTCTTTGCCTCCTTCTGCGCTGGATCAGTCTCGGATACCAGGTCCACTTGATATTCTAATGACTCTTCTATCTGGGAGAGAAAGGTCCGCTCGATGAATCTGCGTACATCCCGGCGTCGGCTCTCGATGACTACATGGTCTATGGGCATACCAATGATATCGCCGATTCCCTTGAAGAGGTTGTCCACGACATCCGATTCGTAGAAGACCGACCTCCGCCTGGGATTGAGGGACAGGGGGATTACACCGTTGCTATCCCATTTCATTCCCTGGCTGACCCTCAACGGGACTCCGCATTCGGCACATAGCTCCATTGCTGCCATCATACCCCACCTTCCATGGTCCCTCCCGATTCTTCTTACTCTTATTCGCCACAAACATTCCCTTCCTTAAGCGAATCAAGACAAAGGGATCACGGTAACGACCTCCATATGACCTCGGCAATATGGCAAAGATAGGGAAATGTGGTTATTGAACCTTGCGTTTTGAGAATAAGTTAATGCTCACAGCCGTGCAAAGTTCCCCCGTACCATTACCGCTGCATCCTGACAGTTACGGTCAGGTCGCCATCCTCGGCGCAGTTTCATTCATTGCTGGAGCTGTCAACACGATAGGCCATCTCCACCAGAGCCTGGGCTATACTCACCATGGGCAGATGCAGACAGTAGCAGTAGCCAAGTTCGGTGCAAAGAATCCTGAGAGGGCATGGAAGATATATCTTACCTTAACACTTTGTGCCTCTTGCGGGGCTTCTTAACAAGTGACTAGTACTATATGATCATTGCCGGAATCACAATTTCCCTGTTTAGGTACAATATCCTGGTTCTAACTTCGTCCACTACGGGGAACCAGCAAACCAAGCGGAGCCGAAAGGCCTCGCTTTTCCACATATGCTGGCTCGAATCTGCCTATTTAAACTAGATGCATTCAGGGGAAAGCGCCGCAGTTTGATCCACACTGGATCGCGCCTCATCCAAGAAACCCCATCGATTCTTCAAGGGGACATATCTAAGAACCAATGTCCATCGAAATATTCTTCGCCTTTCGCCTCTAAAAGAAGCGGTGACGAGAAGATCGGCCCGTCGGTAACCACGGTATGGTACTCTCCGGCTTCTCCTGACGCATCGATTCCTAAATCGGTGAATTCCTGCAGCAGAGCCTTGTCCAACGTCATCCCCAGAAATCGCTTGTCCAGAACGTTTTCCCTTACTGCCACAATGGTTGCCTTGAATCCGGCATTGATTAGTTCTTCAAGCAAGTCATCTCTTTTGTTGTCCCAGAGAGGCAAGTAAGCATGCATATCAACTAAGGAGCATACACGTGATACCCATTCTCGATGTCCCTCAAGCTCGATGTCACCAAATATCCCGACCTCAATCCCTTCCAGCCTCAACTCCCCAAGAATAGACAGAAGAGCTGATTCATAACCCTCCCACGATGTCTTGCGAGCAATAAGGGGAACCCCTATCGACAAGGCCTGTTGGTTGACTAAATCAATCGGAAGCTTATGACCCCTGGAAGCCTTGCCATCCTCGTATAGCATAGTAACTAGAAATCGAGGAACCCCCCCTTCCTGCATAGCGCGATAGAGTGCCAAACACGCATCCTTTCCCCCGCTCCAGGAGCAGAAAAAAGGGCGGCCCTTAACGACTACAGCCACAGCCCTGTCTTGCTTTCTTCTATCTTCGATCGGCATTTCCTATATGCACCTCCTGATGCAAATACTCCAGCACCCCTTCAATATAGTTATTTAACTGCTCAATGCCCATAGATAATTCGTGATTTACTCATCCGTGATACCTTGGGAATCGTGATCTCCCTACTCAGGCTATGAATCCTGGTTCTAACTTCATCCACTACGGGGAGCCAGCAAACCAAGCGAGGCCGAGAGGCCTCGCGCTATTATAGGCTCGATATATTTGGTCACTAGAGCAGCATCGATTTCGTGCCTCATAGGCTGATTCAATAATTTAAATATGCATTCAAAAAAAGAATCACCAGCTTCTAGCTGATCATCTCAAGGTCGTTCTGACATGCTAAAATGAGAGCCAGCGGAAGGAGTCGGTACATGGAAAACAATATGGGGCAATCGCAGAGCGACGTTCTCGATGAAATAGTTCGCCGCCTCATCGAAGCATATGAACCCGAGCGGATATTCCTGTTTGGATCCATAGCCAGGGGGGATGCTGGGCCTGACAGCGACTATGACCTGCTGGTTATAGTTCCGGATGATGCTCCCTTAGAGCGTAAACGTAGTCGTTTGGCATATGAAAGGCTGTGGGGTACTGGCGCTGCGGCGGATGTGCTTGTCTGGACCAAGAGCTATTTCGAAAGCCGCCTGCATCTGAGGGCATCGCTGTCTGCCACGATCGCAGAGGAGGGGCAAATCCTATATGCCGCATGATCCTGTTAAGATTGAAGAGGCCAAGGGCTGGTTAATGAAAGCCGAGGTTGATCTGAGGGCGGCAGAATATGAGCGCACAGCGGATCCGCCAATCACGCCAGACATCGTTTTCCATGCCCAACAACTGGTCGAAAAATCGCTGAAGGGCTTCTTGTCCTGGAATGACACTCCTTTTCGTAAGACCCACAATCTCGTGGAACTAGGAGAGCAATGCTCCAGACTAGATAACACTCTGGAAGCCTTGCTTCAAAGATCCGCAGTCCTAACTGAGTATGCGTGGAAATTCCGTTATCCCGGCGAACCTGAGGAGCCGACGGCGCTCGAAGCGGACGAGGCTTTAGCTCTTGCCAAGCAGGTCTATAAAGCGATTCTAGAGCGTCTCCCAGAAATCCTTAACCCGGAATAATCGTATTTCGGAAGGTGTGATCTCCCTGCTCAAACTAAAATTCCTGGTTCTAACTTCGTCCACTACGGGTGCCAATCGACATAGGTAGGCCCTCACGGGCTGTCCCTGTCACACCACCGTGCGTACGGGTCCGTACACGGCGGTTCGGCAAGGTTAAGCGCAGCAGCGGGCCT
>QZKE01000001.1 GCA_003598015.1 Actinomycetota bacterium
GCGGGCTGCGCGCCAAGCGAGACCGTTACCTGGAGTCCCCGGGCCGGACAAGCACTGAGGAGCGAGGACCATTACCCCCGGGCCCGAGCCGGACAAGCACTAAGGAGCGAGGACCATTACCCCCGGGCCCGGGCCACAAACGATTGACCCGTGACCCGTGCTGACCGAGAATAGGTAGAACGCTTTTGGAGACGTGACGCACCCGGGAGAGGCAATGGAGGGAAAGACGGCCATAGACGACAGGCTGTTCAGGCGGGACTTCGTGACCGTATGCACGAGCAATTTCCTGGCATATTTCTCCATCTACCTGGTCATCCCCATACTGCCGGTGTTCCTCGAGGAGAGGGGGTATTCCAACGCGCTCATCGGCGCCCTCATGGCCATGGCCACCGTGGCAGCGCTTTTACGGCCGCTTTTCGGACGCGCCGCTGATCTGCGTGGCCGCAAGCTAGTACTCGTCCTGGGCACCCTCATGCTCGGTGCTTCAACCTTTCTCTACGCGGCTTTCAGCTCTGCCCTGCCCCTTTTCTTCATCCGCTTCCTCAACGGGCTGGGCCTTGCCGCCTTCCATACCGCCGCCTACGCCGTCATCGGCGACCTGGCTCCCTCCACCCGGCGCCTGCAGGCCATCGCCATCTTCTACATGTCGGTGGACCTGACCATCGCCGTTGCTCCCATCGTCGCTATCGCCATGGAGGAGGCCTGGGGATTCACCCCGGTATATATACTGGCGGGATGCCTTGCGGTCCTGGCCATGTTCGTATCCCTGGCGGTGCGGGAGACACGCAGCCACGTAGAGCACGTGGATGCGGGCGAACGCCGCCGCATAAAGGTTACCCCGCTCCAGAAGGCGATATTCGTCAACACCATGGGGTTCACCCTCACTTTCGGCACCCTGCAGACCTTCATCATCCTCTCCTCAGAGGCCAAGGGTATGGACCTGGGGCAATACTTCTTCACCATCTTCGCGGTCACCCTCATCGTGTTCCGTCTGGGCGTGGGCAGGAAGGCCGACCGCTGGCCGCGGCGGCCGCTGATCATCACCTCGGCCGTTGCCGCCCTGGTGGGTCTGATTACCATCGCCTTCGCGGGCGGCATCGCGCTCCTCTTCACGGGCATCTTCATCTATGCCCTGGGGTTCGCTTATCTGCCGACAACCTTGTCGGCACTTCTCCTGGACCATACCAAGCCCAGCGACCGCGGCGCCGCCCTGGGCATCTTCATGGCCGTCTTCGACGTGGGCATCGGCCTGGGCAGCATAGCCCTCGGCCCCCTGGCCGACCTCTGGAGTTATACGACCATGTACCTGGTGAGCGGGGCCATCGGCGCGACCGGCCTGCTCTACTTCCTGCTGCGCACCACCGGAACCGGCGCGGCCGGCAGCGAGTAGGCCCGCGCCCGTTCTTGCGTTCCCCCCCTTTGACACAGAGATTGTCGCCCTATCGCGCAGGTATTACACTGTCATCTAGACGGCTTGCCGGATAGCGGGACAGCGCTCATGCACGGCGCTTGCGCCGGGGCGCGTCGCGACGTTTGCGGGAATGCCCGTGGAAGACCGCGCGGCCAAAGGAAGAAAGCGAGTTCCACTCATGGACGTCAAGATGAACGATGCGGAGATCAACGGTATCAACATCCACTTCCGCTCATACGGATCGGGGGACCCCCTGCTGCTCATCATGGGGCTGAGCGCCAACGCCGACTGGTGGGGTGACCGGTTCATCAAGCCCCTTGCCGAACGTTTTCATGTAGTGACCTACGACAACCGCGGCGCCGGCAGGTCCGGCAAGCCGGAGGGCCCCTACCCCATCCCGCTCATGGCCGCCGACGCGGTGGGGCTCATGGACCACCTGGGATGGGAGTCGGCCCATGTCATGGGCGCCTCCATGGGCGGGATGATCGCCCAGGAGCTGGCCCTGGATTATCCCGGGCGCGTGCGGCGCCTGGTGCTGCTGTGCACCAACTGCGGCGGAAAAGAGCAGGTGCTGGCCAGCCCGGAGGTGTATTCACTGCTCCATACGCCCCGGGAGGGGCTGACATCCGAGGACATCGCCCGCATGTCCCTGCCCCTGCTCTTCCCGCAGCGCTACATAGAGGAGAACCCGCAGTTGATGGAGGAGGTGCTCAAGGCCTACCTTATCGCTCCCATCGAGCCCCGCTGTTTCATGTGGCAGATCACCGGCGTTTCCGCGTGGTCCTGCCATTCGCGCCTCGCGGACCTGCGCCATCCCACCCTGATCGTAACCGGGAGCGAGGACGTGCTCATCCCGCCCGAGAACTCCCGCATCCTGGCGGAAGCCATACCGGACAGCCGGCTGGTGGAGATAGAGGGGGCCGGGCACGGCTTTCAGGCCATGTATCCCGGGCGGCTGGCAGATGAAGTGCTCGCTTTCCTGAAGGGTTGATCCCCAACATTGAGAAAGGGGCCGGTTCGACCGGCCCCTTTCGCTCACGTTCTCCCCGGGCGTCAGTCCTCTTCCCACTCCTCCAGTATTATCCTCTTCCTTGTCCTGCGCGACCGGACCATCTTCTTGACAACCCGGTATCCGACGTATGCCCCGATCACTATCGGGGCGACTTTCATGGCCTGTTCCATCATCTGCTTCATCTGCTTCTGGCGTTCCTCGGCCTCCTGCTTTGCGATGATCTGCAGGTCCTCGACGGTCTTCTTCATCTCCTCGCTGGCCGCCTTGAGCTCCTGCACGACATCGCCGCCGATCTTGGGCATGTCCTTGGCGGCCTTACGCGCTATTCCCACTCCGATAGCGGCAACCGCGGCTCCGATGAGCAGGGAGCCCGCTACCACGATGAGGGCTGACAGCCACAGCCGGTCTAGGGCGATGTTCACCAGCAGGATGATGACGGCGATGATGTACACGGACGCTACGGCGATGATGGACAACCCGAAGACCGAGATGCCCGCGCCGATCCCCATGCGCGTACCGGCATCCTTGGCCTTCTTGCGCATCTCTTCCCCAGCCGGGCCCTTCAACTTCCCGAGCTGTTGTTTCATCCTGGCGCTCAGTTCCGAGAGATGCTGTATGCGCTGCTTGATCTCTGCAAGTTTACTCACCCAACCATCCTCCTTTCTCTTGCAGGATTATTACTTATATGGCTAAGATCCGGAAACGCTAAAAACTTCGCGATAACCAACGAGCGGCATACATACCGCTGTTTCTTATCTACATTATCTCTGTATTATATGCAAATCTTCTCCAAGATGATCCCGTTAACCTCTATTGCAGGCCTTGTCTGTACCGCATACGACCGGCGGGGCTTGTTTTTCCATGGTGACCTGTGGGTATATAGAGCTTATGCCGCAAGCAAACTGGATGATCGTGCTACATTTTCTCCTGGTGTGGGGCAGCGTGATAACCGGCCTCGCAGCGGGATGGCGCGTACCCGTACCCATCGTCATCTCCATACCCCTCGGCCTCATGATCTGGGCGCTGGGCCTGCTCTACAACGTAAGCCTGATCCAGCGCCACCGCCGCGGGCTGGCTACGCACCGGGCGGCACAAGCGCGCCGCAGCTATCAGAGGATAACCGCGAGGACGATCATGAACCTTGGTGTCGCCATTGGCTTCCGGTCCTGGCTTACGCTGATAGCCGCCGTGATCCTCATCCCCTTTTACGCCTCCGCCGCGCGCAGGAGGCAGCGCTATATGGACTACATGCGCACGGGGGTGCTCAGCGATGCCTTCCCGGACCGCATCGTTCGCCACTGAGATCGTATACGACTTCGCGCAGGTGGTATTCCGCCTCCGGGCTCACCGTTCTCCTCCCGCCACTTCGGGCCAGAAGCGAGCCATCATGTCCAGAGCCAGGGCGGGCCAGCAGAAGTCAGGGATCCTCCGGCCTTCACCGGAGCGAGAGTCGTAATACTCGTAGAACCCCTCCCGCAGGATCATGCGCACCACCCGCCGCGTGACTTCCCGCGCCTCGTCCCGGTAGCCGTATTCATCCAGACCGATGGACAGCATCCAGCAGAAATTGATCCATATGCAGTGCCCCGCCCACAGGTGCCTGTCAACCCATGCATCGCTCTGCGCAAGCTCATCCCGCGGGTTGAAGGGCAGGAGATACTCCGTCCAGAACTCCTCCGGGTTCAGCAGGTGTTCCTCTATCAGCCTCTGCGCCCTTTCCCTGCCGCACAACCCGCCGAAGAGGGGCATGAGGGAATCCGCCGTCCTGCGCCGGGCCAGGCGAGGCCTGCGGCTGCCGAAACGCGGGAAGTAGCACCCCTCACTCTCGTCCCAGCAGAGCTCGTCCAGGGCCTCCATGAGCGCGGCAGCGCGGCGGGAATACCTCTCCTGCTCCCCGGCATCACCCGATTCCCCGGCCAGATAGGCCATGCTGCGGCAGGCGCGGATGGCCAGGCAGTTCATGGTCAGCTCCTCGCAGACGAAACGGTCCGCTGCCGCCAGTTTCCCGGCGTCCCATCCCTTGAGACGGTTGAAGGCGAAAAGAAGCGTCGGATATAAGTCGGATCGCAGTATATTGCGCCATCTCGTCTTGTCCAGGCCCAGGGCACTGAAGAACTGCGGGGACATGTCCGTGCCCGCCTCCCAGGGGTGGAAGATGGTCACCAGGCCGTCTCCCCGGCCGCCCCTCACCTCCAGGATATGATCCAGGCTGCGGCGCATCTCCGGCCATAGCCTCCGCAGCCAGTCCCCGTCCCCGGTGCGGCGGAAGACGATCTCGGCGGCGAAGTGATAGCTGGGCGGGTCCACCATGTATGAGGCCCCGCTGCGGTCGAACTCCCAACACACGAGCCATGTCTGCAGCATCCTCATCCAGGGATGGGAGGCATGGTGGGGCAGGAGGACCTCGTGGGGGAGATGGCCGTCCTCCTTTACCTGGCGGAAGAGGGTCTCCAGTTCACGGGCCGCCTTCCCGGGATCGAGGTGGGACATGGCCACGGCATGGAAGCCGCTGTCCCAGGCGAAGAGAGACGGGTAATGATGGCAGGAAGGCATGTGATAGTAGACATCCCCCCTGTCCACCTCGTTAACGGCGAAGACGCGCCGGGATTCGTCTACCAGTCTTTCCCAGTCATGCCTCGTCAGGGACGCGGGCGAACTCAAGCTTCCGGAGGTTTCTGGTATGCGGGTACCCCGTAGACCTTCTCATAAGCCCTGCACCAGGGGCAGAGCTTCAGCCTGGACTCCAACCTTACCACCCAGTTGAAGAAACCCTTTCCCTTGTCCCTGCCGACCTTGCAGGCGGTGCATTTGTTCATGCAGAAATCGGCTCTCTTCAAGGTCTTCGCATCGAACTGCCCGCCTGTGCTGCTTTCCTGCTCCGTCATGCTTTCCCCTTCCCTCTCCGGACTCTCACTGCTATTTATTACGCATTCTACCGTGGAGGCGCAGGGGTGAAAAGGTATAGCAACCCCGCCGTGGTCATGACCCGGGGTCTGCGGGATCGCTCTCAACCCTCGACTCTTACCAGCAGCACACCGGGTTCGGGTGTCTCCCAGGTGAACTCCGCGCTATCGCCGCCACGGATGGCCGCCACTATGCCCGCGACCATGGGAGCGTTGAACGGATTGCGGACTACGAGGCCTTGCGCTAGTTCCTCCCGCGAGGGAGCATCCGCATCCGGGATCCCGAATCCGCGTAACTTCATGAAGGAGAGATCCTCGAGATATGAGGCGGGATGTTCACGGACAAGCCCGCGATAGACGTCGAAGACGAACCTGGAGACCATACGGGGTATATCCTCGCCGAGTTCCTGCTCGAGTTCCCTGAGTATGGTGTTGAGCCCCGCCACGTTGATATAGATGATCCACTCTCCCGTGGTCGTATCGATGATCTTGGCCTGCGATGTAATCCATCTGAAGTTGCCGATCCCCCGGGGGACACCACACGCCTCGCACCTCTCGAAGCCGGCCCGGGCGGTCGTCTCCGGTGTCTTCTCCAATTCCAGCCTGTCCTCCCTGGGCAGGCTGTCGTCCACGTACAGCTCGGAGTACCATGCCTCTCCGATCTTCCCGTAGATCGGCCTCGCCCTTTTCTTCTCCAGGCTTTCGAAGGCCCCGCAGACATCCCCCACGAAAAGGATGGGGTGGTAGACTGGGTACACCCGACCGACGAATTTCACGCCAGGCTTGTAGCTCAGCAGTTCCGCCTTCGCCAGCCCGATCATCGCCGCCTGGCGGATCATGATGACATAGCCCAGCCTGCGGAATGGACGCAGGCGCGCTATAACTCCGGGGACACCGGAGACCACGTCGTCCACGTAAAGCTTCGCGTCTCTCCGTTTGGCATCGATGATTATATGGTCGATGGGAAAACCCAGGGCCTCCTCGATCTTCTGCAGCGAGCCGGCGAAAGCCTCCCGCTCGACCAGGATGCCCCTTGCCCCACCCAGGCGGCTTTCCAGTATGCCGTCATCCCTCCAACGGTGCATGAAGGCGATAGGCTTGGGAACCCCGCAACTTCCACATTTGGTGAGCGACATGTCCCATACCCCCTGCTGATCACCCGATCCGCTGCCTCCCGGCATAGGATAACACACAAACGATTCCCGGAGACAGGCGGCAATACAAAGCTGAGATATCGGATTCGCTACCTCGATTCCGGGTCGCCTCCGCATCCCCGGACACCATTCGCCCCCGGCATGAACGCATCCCGTTGCCCATGGAAAATGAAGGAGAGAGCCAGCCTGTAAGCCGGATCCTGTACCCGGTTAGCACCGGGTGGTGGTCATCCATCTGGGACCGCCGTTACCGGCGGCCTCTAGCGGCCTACCCGAGCCTCGAGCGCTGCGGGCCACAGCATCGGCTCCTATTTGGCCTTGCTCCGGGAGGGGTTTACCAAGCCGGCCCTGTCACCAGAACCGCTGGTGGGCTCTTACCCCACCTTTTCACCCTTGCTCACCGGCGCCGCATGCGCCATAGCGCCGGCGGGCGGTTTCCCTTTCTGTGGCACTTTCCGTCGGGTCGCCCCGCCTGGGCGTTACCCAGCTCCCTGCCCTTCGGAGTCCGGACTTTCCTCGGGCGCGGCCTTGGCCGTGCCCGCGACCACCCGGCTGACTCTCTCCCTAAGGATTATCTGCCGCCCCGTACGGCTTCGTCAACATGGGCTCATCCTGACCGGAAAAGAGGGCTATTCGAATGTACGCCCTGGGGGCAGCCATCAGCATTACAGGTAAGCGGAGGTTTCCATATAAGGTTCGGCCTCGGGCCCGGCCTGACCCCAGGTGTGGAGAACGAAGGGCTCTAGCTGCCGCGCTGGCGCTCCCCCTCGGCCTCGGCCATAGCGACGAACTCCGTCCGGTTCTCGGTGAACATGGCCTCGCTCTCGAACCGTCCCATGGGCGTGATCACAGGCTTGGGAGGCCGTCCTGCAGCGAAGCCAGGATGTCGGGATGGCCGCAGCGGCTCAGCAGGCCGTGCGCCGCCCGGAAGAGCAGTTGCTCCTCCACGTCGCGTCCGAAGGCGAAGAAGCGCAGGTCCTCGAGGAGGGCAGGGTGATAACCGAAGCCCACCGGGAAATCGGTGCCGTACATGATGCGCTCTGGATAATCCTGGAAGAGGAGGAAGAAATATTCGTAGTTGTCGTGCACATCGTCCACCTCCAGGCTCGTCGCCATGGGCGGCAGGTCATCCCTGCCTTTCCTGATGTCCTCGAACAGGCGCATACAGGAGATGCTGTTGGTCATGTCCAGCCAGAAGTTGGGATACTCGGAGAGCAGGCGGTGGGCCAGCCGGAAGCGGGGAAAAAGGGCGTGCACCGCCACCACCTGCATGTCGGGGTAATCCCGGATGACCGACTCCATCTCCTCCAGGTCCATGTACATGCCGTAAAAGACGTCGAATCCCGTATGTACCAGGAAGGGACGCTGATGCTCGTTGAGGACCTCGAACATGGGGCGCATCTCCGGGCCGAAAGCCGGGAAGCGCTGGGCGAAGGGATGCAGCTTCATCCCCATGAACCCGTACTCCTCGATACAACGGCGCGTCTCTTTTCCTTTGTCCGGCGTCTCGATATGCACGGAGCCGAAGGGTATGGCCTCCGGGATGCCCGCGCAGATATCGCGGTTGAAGCGGTTGAGGTCCTCGGTCTCCTCCACCCAAAGCGGGAAGACGAGGTTGAAGAAGTAGGGTATCTCGGACTCCCTTATGCTGGCCAGGATGTCCTCGGCAGTGATGTCTTCGCTTATGGGGAACCCCGGCGTAAATTTCTTCACCCAGCGCACCAGCCCCGCCATGCGGCGCGGCGGCATGATATGCACGTGCGGATCCACCCAGGGGATGCCGTTTTCGATGCTGCGCGTCTTGCCGCTCTCCCACCTCATATCCGGTCCTCCCGTTCTCTTTTCGTAAACGATTATATCCCAAGGCCCGCCTGTTCTCATGTATATCGCTCTGCTAGGATATACGAAAAGCGGCGATCGGCGGCGCGAAACAGTGGAAAGGCGGGTCATATGCACAGGCCGGCACTGATGATCATCGCGCTTCTGACGGCATCACTCCTGCCCTGCGGGTGTGGTGGCGATTCCCTGGCACGTGAAGTGACAGCACTCCTCGCTCAGCACTGCGGGGAGGTCGAGACCATCGGCTACGTGTGCATGACCGAGGACGGAGAACGCCTCTATCGCGAGGAGTTCGAGCTGCGCTTCCCCGACGATTACCGCTACCGCTTCTACGAAGATGCCGCCGGCGAGATGCGCCTGCGCAATATCACCGTGCAATCCGGAAGCAACCTCTACCGCGTCCGCGCCGTGCCGGCCTCTTCCGAGAGCGCCGGCTCCCTGGAAGTCGAGACGGAGTCGAACGTCCCGCCGCTGCGCTGCACGGGGACATACCTCGCGCTATACCACCTTGTCGGGAACGTGGACTACTTCCAGTCCATGATCGCCCTGCTCGACGCGGGATCGCTCGTGGTGTCGGGCTCGGAGGACCTGAATGGGGTCACCACATTCCGCCTCGAGTCGGCAAGCGGACTCCAGCCCCGCATGGTCATATGGGTGGACGGAGCCACGGGACTGCCGCTGGCCAAGGAGCTCGCGCTGAGCGATGGGAGGGTGGTGACGTTCAGCTACGATGATTACGAGGTGAACCAGGGCTATACCGAGGAACCCTTCCCGCCGGATGCGCTGCCTTTCTTCGACGAGGGTTTGCCAGTCAGCGCCACCGCGCGCGATGGTGCGTGCCAGCCCGTCGACATGGAGAACGCCCCGGCGCTGGCCGGCTTTACGCCCCTGGTGCCGCAGTTGCCGGGGTTCGATCTCTCCGCCGTATACCTGCGCGACCCCATGGCATCCGACCTCACGGTATCCGAAGAAAACGTATCCTACCCCGAGGGTTTTCGCGAACTGTACCTCGTATTGTGTGACGGCGTACGCCAGGTGGAGATAAGGGAGAGCCCGTACGACCCGGAGTTCGCCTATTACACCACGGGCATGGCCGCCCTCTCGGGGGCCTTCCTTACCAGCCAGGAGGAGTTCGGGGATGATGCGGGCAACGCCACGTATACCGCCGCCATCGACTGCCAGGAGATGCGCCTCACCCTGCAGGATATCGACGTGATGGTCACCGGTGACCTCTCCCGTGATGAATTCGAGGACCTCGCCATCCAGCTCAAGCAGCTCTCTCGATAACCTCCCACTGCCGCACGGGCGCGCATCTTGCCCCCGCCGTGTATCGTAGCATCGTGTCGCGTCCCACTGCGATACGGCATGGGACCGTCTGCGGGGAAAGGACGTCGTTTATGGGTGCGGTTCCCTCAGCGGCTGTGCTCGATGATGCGCAGGGACCACCCCAGCGGGGTATGATAGGGCGGCCGTCCCGCCAGCGCGGCGTCGACTCCATCGGCGCCCTCATCGGCAAAGGCGTCCAGCATGCGCTCCCCAGCCTCGGGCGACGCTCCGCGCGGTTCGCCGATATAGGTCGAGGGGTTCTTCTCCGTCACCCACGACAACATCAATCCCGCGTGGCTCGCATCCTTGCCCAGTTCCTCCAGCCCTAGGGCGCGCAGGGCCTTTCCCAGCGCCCCCAGGATGAGGGCGGGCGGGCGGCGGGGGTTGATGCTGACGCGGGTCAGCTCCTTCCACATGGGGCGCACCTTCTCCGGCATGGCCTCGAGCATGAGGGAGGTCTCGTTGAGGCCGGCATGGCTGTCCTGATCGTCACCGCATGCTCCCGCGCCCGCTCCCAGGCGCTCCAGTAAAACGGGATCCAGCTCCACCATGCGGCGGAAGAACGAGAGGAAGGGCGCGACGATATGGAAACCGCGTTTCTCGTACAGCCTTTTTACCGCCTTGGCCGTGGCGACCTGGTGGCGCGGGCCGCCGTGGTTGTCCGTAACCAGCAGGTAGCGGAAACCGCGGTCGGCGAGGAAGGTGGCGTTGGCCCGCAGGACGAGGTTGACGGCCCGGCTGTCCACCTCCACCGATCCCGGGATGGTGTCGTTACCCATGTAGAAGGAGGGGAAGAGGACGAAGTCCATATCCGGATGGCGCTCACGGATCTTAGCCAGGGCGCGATCGCGCACCTCCTCCGCCAGCCACACGTCGGTGCCCAGGGGAAGGTGGGGCCCGTGCACCTCCAGGGGACTCAGGGCCATGGCGAAGAGGGTGTTCTCCCGGTCGAGGGAATCGATCTCCGGGCTCGACATCTCCGCCAGCTGCATGCTTTCTCCAGCCATGCTGAGATTATACCACCCCACCAACTCGTAAGATGACCGGGGTGTATCAGGCCGTTAGGAATAGCAAAACCACGCCCGGGCATAGCCTGTATAGAAACCCCTAGCCCGGGGAACTACGGGATCGGTCTCCGCGGAGCGTGTGAGAGTCATCCATCCTGGGCACTCTTCGATCGAGCGGAGCGACTTCGTCTCATGGAAGCCCCTGGCAGGATAAGCTCCAAACAAGCCCGAGAACTATGGGGTTGGTCGTAGAGAGTGCGCGCAAGTAAAGATGAGGTTTCTTCCTCCTATCCCGTACATTGCGTGCCGAGCGAGACCATTACCCCAAGGCTCGGGCCGGAAGAATAACCGGGGCTGGTTCAAGAAGCGGAGCGAGATCTTTACCTGGAGGCCCCAGGCGCGTAATGGATCGGCCGGGGTACTCGGCCCCGGGCCACGAGAATAGACCCATGTTATAATATCGCCGATGTAAAAGGACGTGGTTGCTTTGCACTTCGACTTCGCGGAAATAGACGCAATCGTCAATGCCCGATCCATGGCCATCGTGGGGGCCTCCTCAAAACCCGCGAAGTTCGGTTCGCTTTACACCGCCTCTCAGCTCACCTACGGCTTCTCCGGCCCCGTTTACCTCGTGAACCCCGGCGAGACGGAGATCTTCGGTCACAAGGTATACCCCGACCTCGCGTCCCTGCCGGAGGTGCCCGAGCTGGTCTGCACCACCATCCCCGCCCACCGCTCCATGGACATCCTCGGGGACTGCGCCGGCATGGGGGTAAAGGGCGTGATCATCATGGCCGCGGGTTTCCGGGAGATAGGAGAAGAAGGCGAGGGGCTGGAGCGCGAGGCGCTGCGCCTGGCCCGCGAGGGTGGTTTCCGTATCATCGGCCCCAACTGCTTCGGCATCTATAACCCGCGCAACCGCCTTACCCTCCTCCCCGGGCACGATTTCTCTTACGAGCCGGGCAACGTCGCCTTTATCTCTCAGAGCGGCGGTTTCTCGGTGCACGTGGGCCGCCAGTGCAAGAGCCTGGGCATCGATTTCAGCGCCATCGTCAGCTACGGTAACGGCGCCGATATCGACGAGATCGACCTCATACGCTATTTCACCCGTGACCCCCAGACCGAGATCATCGCCGGCTACCTGGAGGGCACGGCGGACGGGCGGCTCTTCATGCAGGCCCTGCAGGAGGCGACCTCCCGCAAGACCGTGGTGTTGTGGAAGGTGGGCAAGAGCGCTTCCTCATCGCGGGCCGTCGTCTCCCACACCGGCTCCCTGGCGGGTTCCGCGGAGATATGGGAGGGTATGCTGCGCCAGAGCGGCGTTATCGAGGTCTCGGGCGTGGACGAACTATGCGACGTGCTCCTGGCCCTGCAGCACCTGGGGCGCAACCCGGGGCGCAGGTTGATGCTCTGCGGGGGCGGAGGGGGCCTCGGCACCTACGCCGCCGACCTGGCCGAGGAGTCGGAGCTGGAGGTGCCGCCCCTCACACCGGAGAGTCTTTCCCGCCTGCGCGAGGTCCTGGGGGCTCCCGGGGCGGCGGTGGGCAATCCCCTGGACATCGGAGCGCCGCTGATCCACCTGCCCGTCTTCGAAGCGGCCATGCGCGCCGCGGCCGCCGATCCCTCCACGGACATCCTGCTCTTCGATATCGCTCTCAACTTCGCCTACGGCCTTGGCGGCGAAGAGGGGTTGCTCGCCGCCATGGACATACTCATGCGCATCCGGCAGGACTCAGGCAAACCCGTGGTGGTGGTGGTTTACTCCCGTGCCATCGGCTGCGATGATATCCTCTTCGAGGAGGTCCTGCGGCGGCTGCGCACTAAACTCCTGGATGGAGGCGTGCTTGTCTACCCCTCCATGCCGCGGGCCATACGCTCCCTGGCCCTTGTAAACGATTAAGATTCCCGACACGCTCAGGGGTCAGGTCTTTCATTTTGCATACCCGAGTATCTGGGAGCTTCCAACGATCAGAACATACCGTGGTATGCAAAATGAAAGACCTGACCCCTAAAAGATTGGAATGATATTTCATTCCATAAAGGGGATAATCACGCAATTAAAAGGACGCACGACGGGCCAACCCCATGAGTCGTCTATGGCATTTACAGGCCGCTATGATGGCTATACAGCCTATACATCTCCTGCTCTGTTGACATTCCCCTGCCCGATGAGATATATTCGGGACGTGCCATAATTAAACATCTAATATGTATAGTTATAGTATAGTTTACCTTTGATCCCGGAAGCGCTGAACGAAGCCTGGAGGGTTGGAATCCGGACCTGAGCCGCGCCCATCCATCCTCTTTCACTGCATATAGTCGTAGGCCGCAGGAGAAGCGGCCGGAGATGAATAAGGGGGTAAACATGGCAGGCAGGGTCAGCAAGGGGGCGGGGAAGGGATCGACGGTCCATTATCCGGAGCTCTTCCGCCCCATCACCATCGGCAACTGCGAGATACCCAACCGTATCGTGATGGCGCCTATGAACACGCTCTTCTCCATGGACAACCGGGGCTACGTCAACGACCAGATCCTCGCTTACTATGCTGCGCGTGCCCGCAACGGCACCGGCATGATCGTCACGGAATGCGTCCTGGGCACCCGCATGGCGTCGCGTTTCCCCTACACCACTAACCTGCACCTCTTCGATACCACCCACGTCCCCGGGCTGTCCGAGCTGGTCGAGACTATCCACGCCTTCGGCTCCAGGACGTTCATCCAGCTCTCCATAGGTTTCGGGAGGCAGGGTCACAGCCCCGAGCACGAAGCGCCGCCGGCGCCGTCTCCCATCCCCTACTCCCACGAGGGACTCGATCCCCTGGCCATGATACCCCAGGGTTTGCTGGAGAAGATCATGCAGAATCCGTCGTATATCGACCCCAGGCTCCCCACCATGGTACACGCGGACACCCCCCGGGAGATGAGCGTGGAGGAGATCCGATCCGAGATCGCGGAATTCGGCCGCTCCTGCGTCCTGGCGGCGCTGGCGGGATTCGACGGTATAGAGCTCCACGCACCCCACGGTTATCTGGAGCACCAGTTCCTGTCCCCCCGCACCAACAAGCGACGTGACGAGTACGGCGGCTCCCTGGAGAACCGCATGCGTTTCGTGCTCGAGGTCTATGGGGAGGCGCGCAGGATGGTGGGTGACAACTTCCCCATCGGTATCAGGCTTTCGGGCGACGAGCACCTCCCCGACGGGATTCACCACGACGAATTGCAGCAGGTGGTCAAACGGCTGGGAGAACTCGGCATCGATTACGTGCATCTCTCCGATGGTTCCTACGAAGCTCTGAAGTGGTTTTTTCCGGACGAGGACAACCTGCACCTGCTCGAGGAGGCCCAGGGCTTCAAGGCGCAGCTGCCGGAGGGTGTTCCGGTCATCTCGGTCTCCATCCACGATCCCGAGACGGCGGCCTGGGCCATCCGGGAGGGCAAGGCCGACATGATCTCCCTGGGCCGCCAGCTGCTGGCCGACCCGGCGTGGGCCAGGAAGGCGAGGGAGGGCAGGAAAGTCCGCAGGTGCCTGCGCTGCAACGACTGCCTCATGCGCACGTCGATGTGCCTGCCCGTGCGGTGCAGGATAAATCCCGACCTGGGTTGGGAGAGGTACATAGAGGAATACCGCCGCCCGCGCAGGCCCCGCGACCGGCAGACGGTTAGCGTTCCCGACCTGGGGCCGCAGCTGCCGCAGCCCGGGGAGGCGGACGGTGAGGCGGCCAGGGGTGAGTAGGAAGAAGGAAGCTTCCCGCAAGGGAGACGTCACGGAGCGGAAAGGGAGGTCGAGATGAGCATCAGAGGAAAGGTCGCATTCGCGGGATATGGGGATATCCCCATCGGCAAATACCCGGACAGGACCTCGGTGCAGCAAGCCGTCCAGGTATCCCTGATGGCGCTGGAGACCGCGGGGCTCGAACCCGAGGCGGTCGACTGCATCCTCACTACGCGCTCCTTCGCCGACGAGATCTACGATTGGGGTATCGGCCTCTTCGGGGAGGAGATCGGCATGCGCAGCAAGCTGGAGTTCCAGATGTTCGCGGGCGGATCCTCCAGCTCGGCCATGATCAAGGTAGCCACGGGGCTCATCCTCTCCGGGCAGGCGGAGAACGTGCTCCTGGTGGCCTCCAACAAATGGGGCACCATGAAGCGGGAGAAAGCAGTGGACCAGCTGGCCAAGCTGCATCACGAGGATTGGGAACGGCCCTTCGGCTTCTTCCAGATCGGAGCCGTGGCCTTGATGATGAAACTGGCCTTCGTCTACGGCATGGTCACGCCCGAGCAGTCCGCCTCCGTATCGGTTTCCAACCGCAAGTGGGCGGCCATGAACCCCAACGCCATGTACCGGGACCCCATAACCATCGAGGACGTATTGAACTCGGGCTTCGTGGCCGATCCCATCCACGTCCTGGAATCCCCTCCCCTGGCGGATGGAGCCGCTGCCCTGGTCATGACCTCCGCGGACAATGCCGCGCGGCTGGTCGGGCAACCCGTGTACCTCCTGGGGGCCGGGAGCTCTTTCTCCTTTTCCAACGTGAGCCAGGCTAAGATCAGCGCCATGGAAGGCCAGTCCCTGGCGGCGCAGGACGCGTACGCCGTGGCGGGAGTAGGTCCCGGGGACATCGACGTCGCCTCCATCTACGAGCCCTATCCCCTGGGTACCCTGTCGTGGCTGGTCTCCCTGGGTCTGCGCAAGGACATGACCGAGGCCGGGCAGTGGATGCTGGAGGGCGGCGGGGCGCCCGGCGGAGAACTGCCGGTCACCACGGACGGGGGCATGCTCTCCCGCGGCCACTGCGCCATCTCCGGCGGCATGCTCTTCGCCGTGGAGGCCATCCGCCAGCTGCGGGGAGAGGCGGGCGAACGCCAGGTGAAGGACCCGCAGATAGCCCTGGCCACGGCCATGGGTGGCGTGGGAAACAGCGCCTTCGTGGAGATACTCGGTATCAATCCCTGAACGGGAATGGAGCAAGGAGGAGATCATGACCTATACCAAACCCCTTCCCAAGATAAGGCCGTATACGAAGGAATTCTGGGATGCGGCCGGGCGAGGCGAGCTGCTGGTGCAGCACTGCGACGACTGCGACCGCAACATCTTCTACCCGCGCGAGGTCTGCCCCAAGTGCAAAGGAAGGAACCTCAGGTACATCAAGGCATCCGGCAGGGGGAAGCTGTTCACCTTCAGCCTGGTGGAGAAGGGCGCGCCGCCCGATTTCAAGGAGGACCAGCCCTACGTCATCTGCCTGGTCGATCTGGACGAAGGCGTGCGCATCGGCAGCATGCTGGTGGGCTACGAGGACTACTGGGCCCTCAAACCCGGTGCGGAGGTGGAGGTGGTGTTCCATCCCGTCACCGCAGAGATCAGCCTGCCCAAATTCAAGCCGGCGGGCTCGGATTTCACCTTTCCCGAGCTGCAGGCATAGGGGGGAGGCCCGGTCATGCACGAACCGCGATACGCCAACCTGCGTTACGAGGTCGAGGACGGCGTCTGCTGGCTGACCATCGACAACGAGCCCATGCGCAACGCCCTCACCGACCAGATACAGCAGGACCTCATCGCCGCGTTGCGGGAGATCAACGCGGACCGCTCCATCCGCGCCGTGGTGCTGACGGGAGCCGGGGACAGGTCGTTCAGCTCCGGCGGCGACATCAGCATCTTCGCCGGGCTGGACCGGGTGGGGCAGTGGGATTTCATGAAGAACCGCGGGGCCGAGGTGTGCCGGCTCATCGAGAACCTGGACAAGCCGGTCATCGCCATGGTCAACGGCTACTGCTATGCCGGCGGGCTGGAGCTGGTCCTCTGCTGCGACATCGTCTACGCCTCGGAGACGGCCAAGTTCGGCCTGCTGGAGGGGCGGCTGGGCATCCTGCCGGGTTGGGGCGGCACCGTGCGCCTGCCCCGGGCCATCGGACCGCGCCGCGCCAAGGAGATGATCATGACCGCGGAGCGCATCGACGCCCGGGAGGCACATGAGTTGGGGTTGGTCAACCTGGTTTGCCCTCCTGATAAGCTCAAGGATGAGGTCCTGGAGCTTCTGGGCCGGATGAGAAAGGTCGGTCCCCTGGCCATCCAGGCATGCAAGACGGTGATCAACACCACCATCGATCTGGAGAACATGGACACGGCCATGGGGGTGGAGCGGGGGGCCATCATGTGGCTCGGCACCACCAGGGACGCCGCGGAGGGAGTCGTCGCCTGGATGCAGAAACGGGACCCGGTGTTCACGGCGGAATGACCGCCGGGGCAAGGAAGAGGAGGGCGGAGAGATGCCTTTTTACGCTTGGGACGAGGAACAGATAAACCTGGTGCGCTCCTCGATCAAGGAGTTCTGCGCCAAGGAGCTGAGCCCGGAGTACGTACGCTGGATGGACGAGAACTGCGACTTCCCACCCGACGACCTGTGGAAGAAACTGGCTGACTGGGGGGTCTTCGAGAGGGGGATGGGAGGCACCCCCTACGATTACCTGGTCATCCAGGAGGAGATCGCCACCGCCTCGGTGGCGGTGATGCTCGCCATCGGGGCCTCCATCTCCTTCGGCCAGGGGTTCATCTTCATGCTGGGCAGCCCGCAGCAGCAGCAGCAGTTCCTGCGACCGCTGTTCGAGGGCGCGGTGAAGATGTGCATGGCCCTCACCGAGCCCGGCGGCGGGACGGACATCCTGGGCGCCCTGCAGTCCACCGCCGTGCTTGACGGGGACGAGTGGGTGATCAACGGCCAGAAGATATTCATCACCGCCGCCCACGTGGCCGACCACATCATCACCATAGCCGTCACCGACAAAGATCCCGCAGACCCCAGGGAATCCTGGTCCATCTTCATCGTGCCCTCCGACACCCCGGGGCTCACCATCCGCAAGATACCCAAGCTGGGTTGCCATGCCTGCGCCTGCTGCGAGATCTTCTACGATGACGTACGCATCCCCAAGGAGAACCTGCTGGGGCCGCCTAACAAGGCCTACCGTTTCCTCGTACAGGGAGTGGTGGACAAGGGATCTTCCGGAAGCGGCAGGTCCGCCGGCACAAAGCCGGGCGGCGGCACGCAGGGTCCCAACCTGATGATGGCCCTGCTCAACCAGGAGCGCGTGGGAACCGCTATCCTCTCCCTGGGCATCGCCAACGCGGCCTTCCGGGATTCCCTCGCGTACGCAAAGGAACGCCATGCCTTCGGAAAGCCCATCGGACAGTTCCAGATCATCCAGAGCTACCTGGCCGAGATGGCCATCCAGATCGAGAACGCCCGCAATCTCATCTACGGCACCGTGGCCCTGGGGCTGCTGGGCAAGCCCGCCCACATCCAGGCCCAGATGGCCAAGGTGGTGGCCGCACGCGCCTCGGAGTACTGCGCCATCAAGGGCATGGAGATATTCGGGGGGTACGGCTTCACCATGGAATACGATATACAGCGGCACTTCCGCGACTACAAGCAGATGGTCTTTGCTCCCATCACCGACGAGATGGCCATGAACCAGATCGCGCACATGCTGGGGCTCCCCAAGAGTTACTGAGGGGGCTGCGAATCATGATCTACCTCGGGGATATTCCGAGGATCAACGCCACGCGATTGCCCGCCAGCGAGGCGGTGGCGTTCGAGGGCGTGCGCCTCGACTGGACGCAGCTCAACACGAGGATCAACCGCCTGGCCAACGGCCTCGGCGACTTGGGTTTCGCCCGAGGCGACCACGTGGCCGTCCTGTGCGAAAACTGCCTCGAATACCTGGAGATCTACTATGCCCTGGCCAAGGCGGGACTGGTCACCGTGCCCCTCAACAGCCGTCTCTCACCCCGGGAGCTCTCCCATATCATCGACCATTCCGAGGCGGCGGGGCTGGTGGTTGGAGAGAGGTTCCAGGAGCTGGTCGCTTCCCTGCGCCCGGGACTGAGGAACATGCGGGATTACATCAGCGTGGAGGCGGCCGCCGAGGGCATGGTCTTTTATGACGACATCATCGCGGCCGGCGATCCCGGCGAACCCGATTGGGAACCCCTGGACGAGAACGATATGGTCATCCTCATGTACACGGGCGGAACCACCGGGCTGCCCAAGGGGGTGATGCTCTCCCACCGCAACATGCTCACCGCCCTCATCGGGGTGGCCCTCTCCCAGCGGGCCATGATGCTGCCGGGCCTGCGCACCCTCTTCGCCCTGCCCTTCTTTCATATCGCCAACTGGCAGCCCTTCTTCTGGCAGATGATGGGCGGCTCGGTGGTCATCAGCCGGAGCGCGGACGCCGCGGCCATCGTCAGGCTCATCGTCGAGGAGATGCCCGTATTCGTGAACCTGGTGCCGACGGTATACCAATCCATGCTGGAGCTGCCCGGCATCGAGGACGTGAACTTCAACCACGTCGCGGCCTTCTCCGTATCGGGAGCCCCCATGGCCCCTGAGGTGATGAAGCGGTGCATGCAGGTCTTCGGATTGAAGGTCAGGAAGGGCTACGGCCTGACCGAAACCGCCTCCGCCGTCACCAGCTTGAGCTCCGACGAATTCGCCGCCGAGGGGGACGAGAAGATGGTCAGGCGTGGGCTGTCCGTCGGAAAAGAGACCATCAATGTCAGGGTCAAGGTGCGCGGGGAAGATGGCAGCGAATGCGGCGCCGGCGAGGTGGGCGAGATCACCGTCTACGGCAAGAACGTCATGCTGGGATACTGGAAGGACCCGGAACAGACGGCGAGAGCACTGCGCAACGGCTGGCTGTGGACGGGCGACATTGGATACAAGGACGAGGAGGGCTACGTCTTCCTGGTCGACCGCAAGCAAGACATGATCATCACCGGGGGGGAGAACGTATACCCCACGGAGGTCGAAGACGTCCTGTACAGGCACGAGGCGGTGTCGGAAGCCGCGGTCATCGGCGTATCCGATCCCCGCTGGGGGGAGGCAGTCAAGGCGGTGGTGGTGCTCAAGCCGGGAACGCAAGTAGATGGGGAGGAACTCATCGCGTTCTGCAGGAATCAAATAGCGGGCTACAAGTGCCCCAAGTCCGTCGCTTTCGTATCGGAGCTGCCCAAATCGACGGTGGGGAAGATCCTGCGCAAGGCGCTGCGCGACAGGTACGGGGCTGCAGTGGAATGAGCGTGGATGGATCGCGGTGCGCGGGAAGGGGGGCGGCGCAGATCCGGAGCCCAGGTACTCAGTCGGGCGGGGTCAGGCAAGCAAGGGGAGGGAGAGGATGAGGGCCATCTACGAGATCACCAGGCCTAAGGAATACCTTTCGCCGCTGGAGGAACCCCTGGGGAACATGATCAGGGAATGGGCGGAGAAGGAGGTAATCCCCCGGCGCAGGCGATTCGACGAGGATTGGAGAGACCACCGCCTCATCGAGCCCGCCTTCAGGAAGCTCATGGGCGAGATGGGGATGCAGCGCGCGCCCTTCCCGGAGGACCTGGGCGGCCTCGGGATGGGTCATTCCGAGCACCTGGGGATCAACTCCTTCCTGGTGATGGAGGAGATGGCCAGGGCGGACTCGGGCATGGCAGTGTCCTACGGCGTGACCTTCTGGCCCCTCTTCATGATCTGCAACGAACCCCACGTCAACCGCCGCTTGTGCGAGGAGTTCGCCCCCATGTTCTGCGCTACCACGGAGGCCCGCTTCGCCGCCAATGCCATGACCGAGCCGCAGGGCGGGGCGGATATAGAGAACCTCGACCTTCTCAGGGGGAGCACCATAAACACCACCGCCGTCCAGGAGGGCGACGAGTGGGTGATCAACGGCCACAAGCTGTGGCCCACCAACACCGGAGGTATCGCGCACCTCTTCGGGGTGGTGGCAACCACCCGCCTGGGTTCCGACGACCCCCGCGACTTCGCCTTCATCCTCGTCCCCGCCGACACTCCCGGGGTCACGCAGGGCGACCCCTACGAGAAGGGCGGCATGGCCGCGGACAAGAACGGCGACGTATGGTTCGAGAACGTGAGGGTGCCCGTATGGTACCGCGCCTGCGGTCCGGGAGACGATTTCAAGTATTTCAAGGAGATCATATCCATCGGCAGCCTGGGCAGCATCGCCATGGTATCCGGCTGCATGCTGAACGTCTACGAGACGCTGCAGGAATTTACCTCCCGCAGGAGAATCCGCGGCGTGCCCCTCAAGGAGCACGACGCTATCGGCGGAGTCCTCGCCGACATCGTGCGGGATATGGAAATCATCCGCATCACGGGATACCAGTACGCCCGCATGATAGACCGCCCGGATCTGTACGGGGAACGCTGGAGCGAGGAGATGGTGGCCAAGGGCAGGGTATACAAGTATTTCGCCTGCGACCGTGCGGTCGAGGATCTCGGCAGGGCCATGAACATCATGGAGGCCCATGGGGCGGACCGGGAATGGGACGTTGAGAAGCACTGGCGGGACCTGAAGATAATCCAGCTGTGGATGGGGGGCAAACAGCTGTGCCAGATGGAGACAGCGAGGTGGTTTTTCTCATGCGAGACCCTCTAGTGCACCGCAAGGCGATGGTCGGGGCCCCTGTCGCTCTCCGGCTCGATGACAGTATGCGGCCGGGACGGGTTTCAGCGGGTTCGCCAGGGGGATAGTGAGTGCAGGAAGGGAAGGGGGGGCGCTAAGCGATGCATGATGATAGCGCGTCTACCGGTGGGGGCCTGGTGGAGCGGGTTTACACAACCTTGAAGATGCTGAGCCTGCTACCGGAACGGCTGAGCGAAGACCAGCTGGAAGAGATCGTCGCCATACTCCCATCCGGCAACGTCGATGCGGCCCGTTTCATGCTCTCGCCATCCAGATGGGAGTCGAGCAGAACCAGCCTCCTTTCCATCCTCACCTGGCTGGAGGAGGCGAGGAACGCAAAGGAGGAGGGCAGGAAGGTCATCCTGGTTCCCTTCAATTTCCCCCCCGAGATAATCCACGCCTTCGCAAGCGCGTCGCCTGTCACCAGCGAGGTGCTGACCACCCTGGCGACGCAGATGCTTGCATCGGGTGGGGAGGAATACTGGGATTACGCCATGGGCCTGGGCCTGCCGGATCACCTGTGCTCCGGCAATACCATCGAGCTGGCTTCCATACTCGCCGGCTCGGACCTCGTGCCGGATGCCATCATCTCCGCCGCTCCCGGCGGCTGCGACGTCAACGCCAAGATCCACGAGTTCGTCTCCCGCCGCATCGGCGTGCCCCAACTCCTGCTGGAGAAACCCGTCTACGCCAGCAACTCGCGGCGGGGCAGGGAGATCTATTTCAAGAGCTTCCGCCGCCTGGTCGGGGACCTGGAGGAGATCACCGGCGAGACGCTCAAGGAGGAAAGCCTGCGCCGCGTGGCAGTCAAGGCGAACCAGGCCTCGCAGCTCTACGGTGACCTCTGGGAACTGTACAAACGCATACCCTGTCCGCTCCCCAGTGCCTCCGCCCTTCTCATCTATGGCATGCGTTTCTCCATGTGGGGGAGGGATGAAGCCCTGGAGAGCCTGGATAACATCCTGCAACTCTCGCTGAGAAACTCGCGGGACGCGGAGTACAACTCCCGCGAGGAGGTAGCTCGCATGTTCTGGGTCTACCTTCCCTTCTACTTCGAAGGTTACCTGTTCAGCGAGTGGCTCGAGGCGAACGGGGTGACCAATATCGGCGACGCCCTGCTACTCTTCTATCCCCAGGCCATCGACACTACTTCCCGCGACACCATGTTGCGGGGGTTCGCGGAGAGCGCCTGGAATATGGGCATGACCAGGCAGATGGGAGCGGAATCTATCTCCCTGCAGTGGAGCGAAGATATCATCGCGGCGGTGAAAGAGCTCCATGTCGATTTCGCCGTCTACTGCGGGCACCATTCCTGCAAACAGACCTGGAGCGCCTTCTCCATCCTGCGCAACGAGGTGAGAAAGAGGGCAGGCGTGCCCGTGCTCTGCCTGCAGGGGGACTCCTGGATGGGCAAGGTCATGCCCATGAGCGCCATCCTGGACGAGATGACAATGTTCCTGCACAACGTGGTCATACCCGCGCGGGAGAGGCGGGAGGATACGCATGAGTAAACCCCTCGATAAGCCGCTGCGCATATCCGAGCTGGAGGAACTCACCGGCATCAACCGGCGGACCATCCACTACTACCTGGATAAGGGCCTGCTCACTCCGCCGCGCCGCACGGGGAAGACCATGGCCTACTACGGCAGCGTGAACGTCGAGGAGCTGCGCGAGATCCGCCGCCTGCGCGATGAAGGCTACCCGGTATCGCTCATCAGGGAGATGATGCCCGGGAGGATGGAGGTCATACGCCCCGCCCCGGAGGCGGAATCCGGCGCGAGGTCGGGAAGGAAGCAGCAGATCATGGACAAGGCGGTGGAGCTCTTCGCCCGCAAGGGGTACAACCAGACGAAGATCTCCGAGATCACCGCCGCCGTGGGGGTAGGACAGAGCACCTTCTACCTGTACTTCCCCAACAAGAAGGTCCTCTTCCTCGAGTGCGTCAACCAGGTCTTCCAGGCCATGTTCGAGGACGTCTGGGAGGAGATACGGCACGAAAAACACCCGCTGCGACGCCTGCGCAAGCGCGCAGAGGTGATCATGAAATGCCATCCCCAGTTCATAGACATGCTGCAGGTGTTGCGCATGGCCGTGGATGACGATCCCAGCCTGGAGGCGCGCCGCAAGGAGATATACACATCCGTCGTGGAGACGGTGAAGGGAGATGTCGTCAAAGCCGTGGAGCTGGGTCTCATACATCCCATGCCGGGAGAGATGGATACCGGCGTGCTCAGCTATATCCTGGTCGGCTTCCTGGAGACCGCCTTTCTGATCATGAGGGATCAGGGATACACCGTAGACGAGCTTCTCGATGCCGTGGAGATAATGCCCCATTTCCAGTTCCGGCAACCCACCCGCAAGTGATCCGGCCCGGGAGGCGGCGGGAACAGCGGGCCGCAACCAGTCAGGTAAGGGGCGCCCGACCGCGGCAGCCTTGAAACCCCGGGTCACGGACGGCAAGCCCGCTCACCTCCTGCAATGAAAAAGGCTGTATTCGCAACACGACCCCATACGCAGAGAGTACATTACTTAGGGAACTTGACACATACACGAGGTATATGTTACATAACGTGAAACAACGTGAGATATATAGGAGACAACGTTGCGCAATTACATGAACACGCACCATGTCGCCAAGATACTGGGCGTCAATATTCAGACGGTCCGCCATTACATCCGTAAGGGGGAATTACAGGCGGCGCGCGTCGGCAAGAGGTATGTGGTCACCCAGGAAGATATCGACGATTTCCTGGACAGGAGAAAGGAGACGCTGGCCCTGGAGCACCTCGGCCTTTCGGAGAAGGGCCAGGAGACCGTGGCGAGGATCAGGGGGGACGCGAGCAGGATCCTCACCTATCTCGAGGAGTGTCCGGGCGCGGGCGCGGACGAGATAGCCAAGGCACTGGCCTTGAAGAAGGCGGATGCACAGCGTGCCCTGCTGCGCCTGGAGGGAAAGAATCAGGCCTATTGCGAATCCGGCGGGCAGAAGGCGGACAGGCAACGGGATCCGTGGTACCCGGGATCCCCGGAGAATGAATGAAGTCCGACCCCTACTAGCGCAAGCGGTACGGGCGGGCTTACGCGGCAGTCAGGATAACAGAGTCGGAAAGGGGGAAAAGCAATGGCGGAGAATTCCATCGGGATACAGGAGTACCTGCAGTCCTATATCCCGGACCTGGTGGCGAAGCGGTTGGCCGAAAAGCCCGTTGCGGACATGGAGGGCACCGTCTTCAAGCTCCAGGTGACCATCAAGGGAGAGAAGTCTCTCGTATTCGGAATAACCATCAAGGACGCACGGGAGATCTCGGTTACCGAGGGAGCGGTCGACGGCCCCATGCTCGAGGTGGTCCTCTCCGAGGATTTCATCAAGCCCCTGGTGGACCTGGCATCTTCGTTCACGGGGCGCAAGCAGTACGACGCAGCCAGCCAGGCCAAGGGCACCGTGGATTTCGAGATCGCTATGCCCGGTGACTGGACCATGCCCGTCTCCACGGTCTTCAACGGGGCCTCCCAGCCCAGCTTGAAGATAATGGGCGCCTCAGCCGATCTCGCCAAGGTCGCCACGGGTGAGATGAACGGCCCCATGGCCTTCATGCAGGGAAAGATAAAGATGGAGGGGGACATGGCCTTTGGCCTCTCCCTCAGCAACATCTTCATGTAGGGTACAGCTGCATCACCGGGGCCGGCGCAGAGCGCCGGCCCCGGTGTGCTCAGACTTGTGGACTTACTTCCGAATGTGCACGGATGCATTCTCTCGTACGTGGTGCTCAGACTTGTGGACTTACTTCCGAACGTACACGTGCCAGGCCAGGCCCGGCTTCGCCGGGACTGGCAACTGGCACCGTGCCACCGCACTGTAGGCGGAGTTTTTTATCGTTTCGAGAGGCTTGATCGAGCTTGCCGCGTCGGCTTCGCCTCCTCGCAACACGGTTTTCCGCTACGCGAAAAACCTGGCTTACGCGATGCATTCTCTCGTACGTTATCTATATGTCCCTGAGCTTGTCTTTCATGATCTTGCCGCCGGGGTTCATGGGCAGCGGCATATCCGAGATTACCACGAAGTCGGGCACCTTGTAGTCGGCTATCTTGCCCGAGCAGAACTCGAGGACTTCGCCGGCGGCGATTTCGTGCCCGGGCATGGGGAAAACCACGGCCTTGATCTTCTCCCCCAGCACCCGGTCCGGCACCCCCACCACCGCCACCTGCAGCACCTTGGGGTTCATGGCTATGAGGTTCTCCACCTCCACCGAGTAAACGTTCTCGCCGCCCCTCAGGATCATGTCCTTCTTGCGGTCCACGATGGTGTAGAAGCCTTCCCCGTCCTTGACCACCACGTCGCCGGAGCGGTGCCACCTGCGGCCTTGCTCATCGATGACGAAACTCTCCCTCGTCTTGTCCGGCAGGTTCCAGTATCCGCGGCATACCCCCGATCCGCTGATTAACAGCTCGCCCGGCTCACCCAGCGGCACTTCCCGCAATCGCTCGTCGACCGCCTTGAACAGCGTGGGGGGCGTAGGCCACCCGATAGAGGAACCCCTCTTGATGACCTGTTCGGGAGGTAACAGCGAGCCCGCCCCGACCGATGTCGTCTCGGTCATCCCGAAACCGTTGCCGATCTTGGCATGGGGGAAATCCGCGAGCATGAGCTCCCCCAGTTCGGGCGGCATGGGCGATCCTCCCTGGAACATGACCTCCACGTGACCCGCATCCACGAGCTTGCGGTAGTTGGGCTGCATGCGCAGCAACCAGAACATGGCGGTGACCCCTACGAAGAAATTCACCTCTTCCTCGATCATGGACTCGATGACCTGGTCCGCCTGGAATAAGGGCAGCACCACCGCTCCCGCGCCCAGCAGGCACAGGTTGAACAGGGTGTGCAGGGCGGTGACGTGGAACAGGGGCACGGATATCATCTGCTTGATCTTGTATATCTCTTCCATGGAATAATCTTCCGGTATGAGGTAGGGCATGCAGGAGAGTTGGGCCATGGCATTGGAGACCACGTTGCGGTGGGTGATAATGCTGCCCTTGGGCCTCCCCGTGGTCCCGCTGGTGTAGCAGATGCTGCAGATGTCCTTCTCGCTCACCTCGACCTCGATATGAGCGGGTTTCTCCCGCGCCAGGAGGCTGGTATAGGGATCGTTGCCGCCAGTGCCCTCGTTGCCGGTCACTATCACGGCCTTGAGCCCGTCAAGCCGGTCGCGCAGGGGCTTCACCCTCTCGTACAGATCCGCCTCCACCAGGAGGACTTTAGCCCCGGAATCGCGCAGCTGGAAGCCGATCTCCTCCGTCTCCAGCCTGGCGTTTATCACCACCGATATCCCGCCCGCCGCCGCGATGGCCAGGTAGCTGATACAGAATTCCGGATTATTGAGGAGGACCATGGCCACCCGGTCGCCCTTCTCGATGCCGTAGTCCTCCCTGAGCGCCGCGGAGACTTTCATCACCGCTTCGTCAAGCCTCTTGCGCGTATACCTCTCTCCCAGGGAAGGAAACACGAATATCTCCTCGTCCCCGAAGCGGGCGAGACCATCCCGGAATATAGCCATGAGGTTGGGGTACCTGCTGGCGTAGGCGGTTTCGAGCGCCCCCTCGAACCACTCGTCTATGACACCGTCGCGAGGCCAGCCGTCCTTGAGCATCTTATCCCCCTTAGATAAAGAGCCTGTCCCTCATATGAGCATATAGCCGGGCCAGCTTTACTCAAGGATATTGCCCATCGCCCGGTTTGTGCAAATCGCGGGCCCGTTCCCTCACCTTCAGTCATATTTGACATAGGAGCGGATGCGGTCGTATGTCTTATCCAGGAAGTCAGGGTCGTCGATGCGCATCTCGATGGCACCTTCAGGGCAGGCTCCGGCGCACCTGCCGCAGGCCCGGCAGTAGTCCCCGATAACCACTTTCTTGTCCACGACCTGGATAGCCTGGATGTAGCAGTGCCTGGCGCATTTGCCGCAGCCGGTGCACGACTCGGTCACCTGCATGGAGATACCCTCCAGGCGGGGCTGCAGGGGTTCCAGCCTCTTCAGTGGGACATAGCGCGTGAAGCGCGTTACGCAGCAGCATTCACAACAGAAGCAGACGGTGAGCATGCGGGAGCGATCCTTCACGTCGAAGATATAGTTGTCCGCCCTCACCTTCCCCACGATGGGTACCAATCCGGCCTCCACCGCCCGGCGGGCGTGGCCCCTGGCCTCCTCCGCCCCCACTTCGCGTCCGGGAAACTTCTTTATCTCCAGGGCCGACTCCCCCATCATCAGGCAGCCTATCTCGACGGGATAATCCTCGCAATGCCAGCCCTTGCGGCATCCGCAGTAGTCGATGATCACGCGGTGGGAAGCCTCCTCGATGAAGCGCTCCAGGAGCATGAGGGGCATGGGGGCATCGCCGGGTATCTGTATATCGGCGTTAATGGGCAGCCAGCGCGCGTCGGTCTTGTCCTCCCTCAGCCAGGGGTGCACCCTGTTCAGGCCGGGGATTCCCAGCACGCCCCTGATGAGCGCCCCGCTCGCCCGCGCCCTCCAACCGGCGTCGTTCCCGTGCCTGCCCTTGCCCGATCCTTCCTTCGCGGCCATCACCACCATCCCTTCGTCTTCTCGCATCGCCACCTCGTAATGGCCCGTGCCCGGCGGTCTGCCGTGCATTCCGCCTCTACTTATGCGGCCTTGATCTCCACGAGCTCGATCCTGCGGGATTCCCCCTTGCCCGCGGTCTCGAGAACCAGCCCGACACCGGGGGAGTAGTACTTGAACTCGGAGACGCCCGGCTCCAGCGGCGTCCATTCGTATGTCTTGAGGCAATCGGAATAAGAGCCCGCCGGCACGGTCACGGCTTCATCCAGGCTCTCGACCCTTGCCATATCCTCGGCCTCATCCTCGTAGTACTCCTGGCGGTACTCATCGCCAATAACCGGCTGCGCCCGCATGATGATACCCGGTTGGGCCCCATCCACCCCGGCCTCCCACGAGCCCCGCGTGCTCACGGCTTTCCCGTTCTCGTATTCCCGCGAATCCTCGCCGAAGTACCAGACATTACCATCCCCGTCCTGCGCGTACCAGTCGTAGGTGAGCTCGGCGACCTCGCCGTCGATGGTCACGGTGTCCTCCACGACCACGCATTGTACGCCCATTACCTCCCTGACCTCCTCCGTCACGACCACCTCTATGTGTTCGAAACCCTCCCCCGTATCTCCCTCGTAGATGAACGTGGTACCCGGGGTGAGCGAGAAGTAGGGGTTGTCGATGCCCGAGACGAAATCGGCGGGGTCGATTAGCGGAGCGTAGGCCTCCTCCCCGCCTTCGGGTTGCGCCGTTTCCCCCCCGCATCCCCATGCCGTAATGGCCAGGAGCGCGATAACCGCGCATGCAAACATGCTCCTCTTCACTGCCGCTCACCTCCCACCGCTCGGACCCCTTCATCCCTTTGTTCCCGCCGGAGGGCGGGTATCCCGACCGTGCGCATCCCGCCGGGGATTCCCGAACGCCACGTGATGATTCCATTCTAACCGCGCGCAGGTATCTTTGCTTCCCTTACAATAGGATAGGGTATGGTCCCGCGGTTACCTCCCGCATGCGCGCAAGAGGTCAGAGGGAGGATGCATGCCCTCGCGGGATAATCCGTATCGTACGGTATGTCTGAAAAGAGCAAGGCCGGCAGGAAAGGGGGAGCGATGGGGAACGGATTGAGCGATGCGATAATCGGCATGAGGGAGGACGAGGTGTTGCAGATCGCAACGAGGATGCTCGACGGGGGCACGGACCCCATGGAGATCATCTCCCTGTGCCGCGGCGCCATGGAGGTGATCGGCGGGGGCTTCGAGGCCGGCGAGTATTTTCTTCCCGATCTGATCATGTCCGGAGAGATACTCTCGCGCATTGCCGAGATGGTAAAGCCGAGGATCGGGGAGGAGGCCGCCACTTTGAAGCTGGGCAAGGTGCTCATCGGCACGGTGGCCGGGGATATCCACGATATCGGCAAGAACATCGTGGTGTTCATGCTCGACGCCGGTGGCTTCGACGTCCACGACCTGGGCGTGGACGTGTCCCCGCAAGCCTTCGTGGACAGGATAAGCGAACTGGAGCCGGATATCGTCGGCCTGAGTTGCCTCCTCACCATCGCCTATGAGGCGATGCGAAAGACGGTACAGGCCATCGTGGACGCGGGTCTGCGGGATAAGGTCAGGATCATGGTGGGCGGCGGCACGGTGGACGAACAGGTGCGGGGTTACGTCGGGGCGGACGGCTTCGGGGCGGACGCCGTCGCGGCCGTCTCGCTGGCTAAGGGCTGGATGGGGAGGTGATGGCGGTGTCCAGTACGCAAGAGAAGTCCTACACGGAACGCATGCAGCGTATAAACGGCGCCATAGAGCTGAGACAACCGGACCGGGTCCCCATCTTCCTGGCCTTCGGCCTCTTCCCGGCGCGCTACGCGGGCATGACCTACGAGGAGGCCTTCTTTAACCTGGACGGCTGGCTTTCCGCCAACCAGAAGGCCATAGGCGACTTCGAGCCGGACCTCTATTTCCAACCCGGGGCGGCAGTCATCACCGGCGGCGCGGTGCACGAGACACTCCAGAACCGGCAGCTGAGACTTCCGGGGCGGGAGCTCCCGCCGGACGTCTCCTTCCAGTTCGTGGAGGGAGAATACATGACGGCCGAGGAGTACGACGCCTTCCTCACCGATCCTTCGGACTTCGCCATCCGCACCTACCTGCCGCGGGTATTCGGTGCCCTGGAGGGTCTCGGCTACCTCCCCACCCTCAAGAGCATGGTCATGGGTTACGCGGGAGCCGCGCTTTCCGCGATGCTCTCCCTCCCGCCCATCGCCGCGGCCCTCGATACCCTGGCCAGGGCGGGTGAAGAGGCCATGCGCTGGACCGCCGGCTACATGGAGTTCGAGAAGAGGATGGATGCCCTGGGATTCCCCGCCTTCAGTTCATCCGTCACCCTGGCTCCCTTCGACCTCATCTCGGACATGCTGCGCGGTATGCGCGGAGCCATGCTGGACATGTACCGCTGTCCCGACAAGCTGATCGCGGCACAGGAGATGCTCCTTCCCACCCTGGTCGACGCCCCCGTGCTGCAGGCGCAGATGAGCGGCAACCCGCGCGTCTTCATCCCCCTGCATCGCGGCGCCGACGGCTTCATGTCCGTCGAGCAGTTCGAGAGGTTCTACTGGCCCGGTTTCAGGGACCTGGTCCTGGCGCTTATCGACGCCGGGCTCACCCCCTGCCCCTTCTTCGAGGGCACCTACGACCAGCGCCTGCAGTACCTGCGGCAGTTCCCGCCGGGAAAGGTCGCCGGCATCTTCGACCGCAGCGATCTCTTCAAGGCCAAGGAGATCATCGGGGATGTCATGTGCATCTCGGGCGACATGCCGCTCTCGCTATTGCAGACGGGAACTCCCGAGCAGGTGCGTGAGTACGCTAAGAAGCTTATAGACGTGGTGGGCAAGGGCGGCGGTTTCATCATGAACAGCAACACCGTGCTCGACGAGGCGGATCCCGGCCTGCTGCGGGTGTGGGTGGATTTCACGCGGGAGTACGGCGTCTACGCATAGGGATCAAACCATCCCCCCGGCGCTCCCACGGCCTGGTAGTCGATCAGGCATAGGGGTCGGCCCTGGACTTATGCCTGAGCCGTCCAAGGCTGGGGGTAGTAATCTCGGGGCGCTTTCGGGTACCATCTCAATGATGGGATCGGGCAGAGGAATGCCCGAAATGGCTTGCAGGCAAGGAGGTCGGGATTGGATATAAAGGAGACGGTCCTCATACTCGATGCGCGCTACGAGGCCGGGCTGCTTGCGCGGCGCATGCGGGAGGTGCTGGACGCGTTCCCCCTGGAGCTGGAGGAAAAGAGCGTCCTGGTCAAGCCGAACCTCCTGGGGCCGTGGAGCGGGGACAGCGGCATCGTCACCCATCACCTCATGATCAAGGCGCTGGTGGACGTGCTCGTGGACGGGGGCGCGCGGGTGCAGGTGGGAGACAACCCCGGCGTGCGCGGATACGGGCGCGCGGGTGAAGTGAGCAAGGCGACGGGCGTGGGGGAAGCCGTCGGCGATGCCTGGGTGCACATGGCCAAGTCGGCCAGGCGCGTACCCATCGCGTCGCGCTTCATCCAGGATACTTCCATATCTTCCCAGATACTCGACTGCGACGTCCTCATCTCCGTGCCCAAGTTCAAGACCCACGTGGGCACGATCATCACCGGTGCCATAAAGAACAGCTTCGGTTTCCTGGTGGGTGGCGAGAAGGCGCGCATGCACGCGGTGGCTCCCCGCTTCCGCGATTTCGGCGAGCTGATGGTGGACATCTACCAGCTGCGCATCCCGGACCTGGTGATCATGGACGCGGTGACGGTGATGGAGGGTAACGGCCCCTCCTGCGAGGACATCCGTGACCTCGGCAAGATCATCGCCTCCCGCAACGGCATAGCGCTGGATACGGTGATGGCCCACATGATGGGCATCGACCCCGCCAGGGTACCCCTGCTGGTCACGGCGGGCGAGCGCGGGCTGGGCCCCGTGCGCATGGAGGACATCGAGGTACGGGGCGAGGCCGAGAGGATCAAGGGCTTCAAGAAACCCTCCACGGTGCCGCGCATGTCCTGGGCCGCCCCCATCCAGGGCATGATCTTCTCACGCATCGCCCGCCGCGCCCTGCGCGTCGACGTCGGCCGCTGTACCGCCTGCCGCACCTGCGAGAAGGGGTGTCCGGTCGAGGCGATCAGGGTGGACAAGGTGCCGCGGTTCGATGCCGGTAAATGCATCAACTGCTACTGCTGCTACGAGCTCTGCCCCGAGCACGCCATCTCCCTCAACCGCTTCATCCGCCTCATCCAGAGGTAAGAGATCGGGCTCCAGGGGTCTGCAGACAGAAGCAGAAAGAAAAAACCGGGTGTATCAAACCGTAGGTTACTGAAGATCACATCCGGGCATAGCCTATACGAAAACCCCCAGCCCGGGGAACTACCAGGTCGGTCTCCGCGGAGCGTGTTAGCGGAGCGGGACCGTTACCTGGAGGCCCCGGGCCGTAAAAACTCCCTGCAAAGGTCGGCGCCCTGCTTGGGGTTGAGGGTCCAGGCATCCGCCCCCACGTAGTCCCTTACCTCCGGGGTGGTGGGGCCGCCGCCGATGATCACGAACCTGCCCTGGCGCAGTCCGCTCTCAGCGAGGGATTCCACCACCTCCCGCATGGAGTCGAAGGTGGTGGTGATGAGGGCGGACATGGCCACCACGCGCGCGCCACTCGCGGACACTTCCCCCACGAAGTCCTCGGGGGCCACGTCCACGCCCAGGTCGTGAACCTCGAACCCGGCGGCTCGCAGCAGGGTGACCACGATGTTCTTCCCGATATCGTGGATATCGCCACGCGGCGTGCCGATGACCACCGGGCCAAGGGTCGACCTGTCGCTTCCCTCCACCAGCATGGCTTCGAGGTCCGCCACCACTTCCTTGAAGATCTCCCCCGCGATGATCAACTCGGCGAGGAAATATTCGCCGCCGCTGTACAGCTCCCCTACGATCTCCATGCCGGCCCGGCATTCGTCCAGAATGCGCATGGGATCCATCCCCTCCTCCACGGCCTGCTTCGCCAGTTCTTTCACCGCGTCGAACTCGAGACCGCTCAGGGCCTCGGCGATCTTCCCCTGCGGCTTCGCGACCTTAACCTCCAGCCGCTCCGCCGCCGGGAGAGGCGCTCCGCTGGCTCCCTTCTTCCCCCGGTAGGTCCTGCCCGTCTCCACCATGGCCCGCAGGTTCTCCGGCCTCACGTTGACCGGGCATTCGCAGCCCGAGGTGAGCATGAAGCCGCCGCCCTCCCCCACCTCGTCGATGAGCCTGCGGCAATAGGCCGTAACGTCCTGCGGGCTTCCCAAGGTGAGCAATGCGGCCGGCACATCGCCGCTGATGCACATATGCCCACCCAGGATCTCCTTGGCCTGGAAGATGTCGGTCATACCGTCCAGGTCGCATACGCACTTCCCCCTGGGCAGGCGCTTGAGGTGAGGCAGGTTCATGCCCCAGTCGGTATCGAAATGCATCCAGGGCAGGATACCCTCCGCGATGAAGGCATCGACGTAAGCCTGGAGGAAAGGCCACTCGAAGCGCTCGAAAAGCTCCAGGGGGTAGTAGAAACCGGATCCGCGCTCCAGGACGATGAAGGCGGTCATCTTGCCGTTGTTCCGGCACACCTGGATTGCGTTGGCGATGAGGTCGTCGACGGAGGCGCGCATGGCCGCCTCAACCTGGTCAGGCGCCTCGTAGAGGTCGCGCGTGAATTCCACCAGGGTGCGGCAGAGGGAAAAGGCCATCACCACCGAGTCGACGGCAACGCCCAGGAATACGGGTGCCCCCTCCTCCTCGCACAGCTTCATGTCCTCGCCGTAGAAGCGGTTGGAGAACTCCTGCATGGCCACGAGTTTCTCCCATGACTTGCCGCTCATGGCCTCGTAGTTCTCCTCCCAGTAGACATTCCAGCCCAGGGCGGCGATCTTGCCGTAGTCCTCGCGCGGGAAGAGTACCCGCTCGTCTATCTGATAGAGGGCATCCTCGGGGAGCTGCCTGCCGGGGATGAGGTTGCGTACCGGGGCGCCGCAGAACGTGCCCGGCAGCATGGGATAGTAGTAGTTGGGTTTGGAGAGGACATCGTAGCCATACTCGCGATAGCACCACACCATCGCCTCGCGCGCCCTGGCGTGGTCCCTCCAGGCCTCACCCTGGGTCATGCCATAGAGCCTGACCGGAGCCGTGAACATGATGGGGAAAACCGGGTGCCGGTCCACTGGCTCGATAGCGATAGCCGCCTGCATGCGTTCCAGGACATTCATGGTTTCCTCGATCACCGTGCCTCCCTTCCGTGTGAATGAGCTTTCCCGCAGGCATGCGGGCTATCAGTAATTTTACGGATAATACGCCGGCCCTCTCCGCGGGCGCCCTCTCCCCTACTCCTCGCTCTTTAGCGCTTCCAGGGCTTCCAGGGATGATTTCGGCCCCAGGTTTATATGCACCTGGCTCACGACCATGGCGATGCCCTGGTTGATGAGGGCCATCACCCAGTTGTCCCACACCAGCCAGATGAGGACATCGATTATGGTTATCACCGAGAGGCTGAGCATGCGGTTGGGCCATGCGCGGTGTTCCTTTTCCGCCGCCGCCTGGCGCTCCAGCAACTCCATGGCCTTCTGCAGCCGTTCGCCCTCATCGCTCCACTTGCTCTCATCCTCCAGCTCCGCGAGGCTCTCCACCAGGGGGAAGTGGAAGAGGTTGAAGAATCCTCCGGGGGTTATCTTGGTGCCGCGCAGCCCCCGCAAGGCCGATATCCACTCCCCCAGGAACCCCAGGGATACGAGGATGAGGATGCCTATATCGGCCCCCCTGGCCTTGGTATCCTTCACCGTCAGCACGAAAACGAGGAAGACGATGATGAGTACGGCATAGAATATTATGCTGCCCATGAAGTACTTCCTGGTCTTGGCGGCGGACTTGTGCAGGGCCGCCAGAATGGTTGCGAGCTTCCCGTCCTCCCCGGAAACCGTGTCCCCTGAAACCATTTTCATCTCCTCTCCCTGGAAGCGATGCGATCCTTTACGGGAAATCCTTCTATACCGTCCCTGTTTCACCTCTACGCACCACTTGCTCTGCCTGTTATAGGGAGCATACCCAGGAAACCGGCGGTATAAACCGGCCCGCGCCCTGTCCCGCGCAACGGCATCAACGCAATTAAACAAGCGGAGGCGACTAACCTCCGCTTGTCTTTCTGCCTCGAGCTTCCCGTCATCTATGCGATGCCGGGTCGATGCGCTCAATAGCGGTACGAACCCTTGTTCTCGGTCCTCTTGGGCCGGGCCTCGCTGACGTTGAGGGGGCGCCCGTCCACGTCTTTGCCGTTCAGGGCGGAGATGGCGGCTTTCGCCTCATCACCGCTGGACATCTCCACGAACCCGAAGCCCCTGGACCGGTTGGTGTTGCGATCCATGACCACCTCGGCGGAATCGACCGAACCGAACTCCTCGAACAACGCACGCAGATCCTCTGAACTCGTTGAGTAACTCAGGTTTCCCACGTATATCTTCACTATCTCTCACCTCCTTCGCCTAAAAAAATCCCGAGGATACGGTCTCCTCGGGAAGACGAAAGATCTAACCTAAAAAACCAATACGGTCGCATTATATAACAGAACCACGCCACTTTCCAAACTCTGTTTTTCAACATGCAGTATAGGCACGTCTCAGGCATAGGGGTCGGCCCTATACTTATGCCGGAGAAAGCCAAGCAGGGCAGGCGAAAAGAACGTGTTTTTCTTCATAATCCCCATATAGAGATGCCGGGCGTACGGCTACCCTGCCTTTCCGTATCAGTCGACGCCGATCATCACGTTGCTCGCCTTGATGATGACGTAGACCTCCTTGCCCTCGGCGAGGCCCAGATTCTCGGCGGATGCCTTGGTGATGATGGAGACGACCTCGCTGCCGCCGGGCAGCTCCACCTTTACTTCCGTGTTCACCGTTCCCGGTGTGACCGCCTTGACCGTACCCTTGATGACGTTCCTGGCGCTAATCTTCATCGCATTCACCTCCCGTTATTATTTTCGGTTCTTAGCCGAGAAGTGTGGGTGAATGTGTGATGCGAGCGATCGAGTCAAGCTGCCCCCGACGCGACCGGCGCGCCCTGGGTCGCGCCGCTCCCGGCCGACCAGGTCATCACCGATTCCGAGGGTCCCTTCCGGCTGGTCATGCCCCAGAAGACGGAGGCTCCGGACCCCCGCAACGCGGCTTTCTCCCCTGCGGGGACCGGCGACCCCAACACAATCAGGGGGGCCCGCCCCAGGGCCTCCCTTATTGCATCCCTCGTGGGGAGAGGGTCTCGTCCAGCCAGTCGAAGATGCGCTGGTGCGCCAGGAGCATGGCCCCCATCTGGCAGTGCAGGCCAGCCCCCTCCTCCGTCGTGAAGAGGATGAAATCCTTGGGACAGGTGAGGGCGTCATAGAGCCTCTGCGGTTCGCCCTTCATGCTCGTGTCGTTGTCGGAATCGATGACCAGGGTGGGGCAGCTGATCCGGTCCGCGACCCCGGCCATGCTGTATTGCGAGAATGCCAACAGGAACGCGCTGGGCTTATCCACGCCGAAGGTGAACATGCCGTTGCCAATAAACCAGTTGAGCTGGATGCTCTCGCCCATTACCTCCTCTATGGCCTGGTCGAAATCATCCGGGTCGTCGCGGATGGAAGCGACGAGGCCTTCGGCGGTCCCGCCAGACGGGGGGTAATGAGGAGCGATGCTGGTGCATGCCGGATACCAGGGCTCGAAGACGCCGCCGTCGGCGATGAGGGCGGCAAGGCGCGGTTCGAATGCGGCCCCCCGCGGCGCAAGGTAACCCCCCATGCTGATACCGAATAGCGCCACCTTGCCCTGGTCCACCTCGGGTCGGGACATGACGTAGTCGACCACCGGGGTGATCACCTTCTCCCAGTCGTAGCGGAATGGCAACCCCTGCTCCCTGATAACCTCTCCCTGCCCGGGACCCTCGAAGGTGAGGCAGTTGTAGCCCCGGCGCACCGCCGCGATAGCTCCCTGGTTGTAGAGTTCCTCCTGGGTGCCGTCGAATCCCGTCTGGATGATGATGGTCGGCCGGGGAGCGCCGGAGTCGTCCACCCGGTAGAAGTATCCCGGAAGGGTGATGCCCTCGTAGGGTATGCTCACCGGCTCGATGGGGGGCGAGAAGAGCTGAGCCGCGCGGGCGAAGCTGTCCCTGCTCCTGGCTGAACTCTCCCTGATGCGCGGGTCGGAAGGGTCTCCATGCAGGTAGAACTCGGCCATGGCGTAGTAGGTGGTCGCGCGGAGATAGGCCTCGCGCGCGCTGACCTCGTGCCCCGCGGCCAGGCTCGCCTCGGCTAGAGACAGGATGCGCTCGGCCGTCTCGTACCATTCCGTATACCAGCTGTTCACATCGCCCTCGTCGATACGTCCGGCCGTGGAGAGGCACTCGCCTATATCGGCTCCGCCGTATGCGGTGTCCCCCAGGGCCCGAGTGAGCTGGAACTGCAGCTCGGGGTCGGAAAAGACCAGTGTCGCCGCCTGCTCCTGACCGTCCCCCGGGACGGAGCTATCATCGTCTCCACAGCCAGCGGACGCCAGCACCGCCAGGACGAACAGCAGCGCCAGCACGGAGATGCATATCCTCTTCATGACCCTCCCTTGCCGATATCGTAAAGTGTTCTCACCATTATCTTCTCGGTATATACGGCCCGGCTTTTAAACCGCGTGAGCTCGCCGCGTGCGGTCCCGGTACGCCGCGAGGCTCCGCGTATAGAATTGTCCGCGGAAGAGTTGCATATCATGACGGGGGGCGGCATGGAGGACTTTCGGGAACGCGAGGGCGCTATCAGGCGCAGGCTGGGCATACCGCGGGACGCGGAGAGGGTGCTGGTCTTCGCGGAGTCGAGCCACTGGGACCCCGACCCCTCGTTCCCCTCTCCGCCTCCATAGTCACCGTGCGCCTGGCGATCGCCTAGATCGAGCCGCATATAAGACGCCCGCCTTTGGAGCCATCTTGATGCGATCAACCCACGCAGGCAACGTGCGGTATAACCGGGTGCGACGATGCGCCCGCGGATGGTGCAAATTGCGATGCCGCCGCGTTCCGCCGTATCCCGCCGCTTCAGAAATATGCGGATACCGGTGGGAGCTCGATGAGGTCCAGATTGTTGAAATCGAGCGCTCGCCTTTCGTCCTGTATATCCCGGATTATCTGCGTGACCTGGTCGTTGACGGGCGCTGCGACTCCGACTTTCGCCGCCATGGCCGAGAGATAACCGTTGATGCTATCGACCTCACAGGGAAGGCCTTTTTCCAGATCCTGGAGCATACTCGCTTTGGCGTCGCGGAAATCGCCGATCAAGCCCCTGAGCAGGTTCCTGAAGTTTCCCATATCCTGCCTGGCGAGATCCAGGATCACGCCCGGATCAACCCCGCGCATGGGTTCCATGCTTATCCCCAGCGCCCTGGCCGTGAGCACGGTCTCGATCATGATGAAGATGACGGCGTCCGTCGCCTTGTCGTCGTCCATGATGCGGCCGCCGCTTGCCCCCAGCGCCGTCGAGATGCCTGAGGCCCCGACATTGAAGAGGAGCTTGGTCCAGCGCACCCCCGCCAGGTTCCCGGTGATGGTCGCCGATCCTGCGTTATCCAGGACGTCCTTCACCATCTCGATCCTACCGGTCATCTTCCCATCAAGTTCTCCGATCTCGTAGCCCATCTGGTCGGGATCGGAGGTCATCCTGGATACCCCGGGGCTCAACCGTTCGGCCGACCACAGGACCGCGCCGCCCAGGGTGCGCTCGCGCCCGATGAAGGAGGCCACCTTCTCCTCGGGGACCCCGTTCTGCAGGGTGATGAGCGCGCTCTTCTCTCCGAGGTGCGGAGCGACCCGTGGCAGGGCTTGCTCGTCATATGTCGACTTGACCAGGTATACGACAAGGTCGTATTCACCCTCCATGCCATCCGGCGTCACGGCCCGCACGGGTTGGACGAGGCCGAGATTTCCCTCCAGGCGTGCGCCCTCGTTATTGAGCGCCCGTACGATCTCCTCGTTGGCGTCCACCATGACCACGTCGAGCCCTCCCCTGGTCAACAGGGCTCCCACCACCGTTCCCAGGGATCCGATGCCCACTACCGCTATCTTCATATTCCCCTCCCGTTCGTCACGGCAAATCCCCTTTCATATCCCGACGCAGGCGTTGCGTCAGCGCTGAGCAAAACCAGTTATCACTATAATACGGCTCAACCGCACTGGAGGGCTTTCTTTGGTTCTTCTCCGAGAAGTACGGGTAGAGGATAGCGTGATCAGGCATATGGCTCAGGCATAGGGGTCGGCCCTGGACTTATGCCTGAAAGAATCAAGAGGAGCGAGGGATAAGGAAGTAAGTTGTCACTCAGAATCCCCAT